>NZ_CP109502.1:600000-806493 GCF_036231985.1 Streptomyces sp. NBC_01426 | reverse complement strand
ACAGAGGGCGCAGAGCGCCTCTGAAAGACCGTCAGCGCAGAGCGCTGACCGGCCGGCCGGGGGCCGCCGAGGAGCCGGCCCGCGGGGCGGGCCGGAGGCCGGCGGGCGGTCCGGCCGTGAATTCGGTTTCTCTTCCTGTGGTTGGGGTTAACGAATGGCTGGCTAGGTGGAGGGGTTCCCTCGGTGGTCCTGGCGGGCCTTTTCTGTGGTTTCTCGACGGGTTTTCAGGTTGTCCCGGTGGTGTTTCTCTGCGGGTGGTCCTGATTTCCTGTGCTGCCAGATCATTCTAGGGGTTCGAGTCCCTGGAATTCAAGTTGTGCGGTGGGAATTGACGGGGTGTCCGCTTTCCGTGCCCGGGGGCTGCTCCGGCGGGGCCGGGGTGCCTCTGTGGGGGCTGTAGTAGCAGCCTACAGGGCTCTTGGCGGGTTGGGGAAGGGGTTCCGGGTGTGTGGCGTTCACGGGATTCTGTGCGGCTTTCCGGGGCGCATGTGGGGTGGCGTTAGATTCGGGGGTTCGCTGTTTGAGGGGGTGTTAGATCCGGTGGTCCGGGGTGTTAGATCCGGGGCCGCTCCAATCGGCGCGTACGGGGCGGGTGTTAGATTCGCGGGTTGGGCTGGGGCGGATTTCCGGGGTGGCGTTAGATTCGCGTTGTGGGCCCGTGGGGGGTGTTAGATCCGGAGTCGCGCGGGGGCGGGGTCGGGCGGTCGCCGGTGGCTCCGGTGGGGTCGGGGCGAGTCGGGGGCGGGCGCGGGGGTGTGGGTGTGATCGGTCGCGGGGTGGGGGTTGCGGGGGGATGAGGTTCCTAGTTGGGGGTTGGTTTGGTTGAGCGTGTGGGGGTGGTCCCGTTCCTGTGTTGCGTATTCACGATTCGATGTGTACAGTAGTTATCACGAGGTCGGGGGAACGAAGAACCGGCCGAGAAACCACCTACTGACTCCCTTGGAGGGATCTTCATGTCCGGTACCCAGACGTTCACCACCCCGGCCGGTCACACCTACTCGTACGCGGTCGAGACGGGCGAGAACGGCGAGTCGGTCTACGACCTGTCCCGCGTGCTCCAGGACGGGACCTTCCCGATCGGCACGGTCGTGGTCCACCCGAACTGGGAGCTGTTCCCCAAGGTCGAGGGTCTGCTGAACGTCCAGTTCGGCAAGGGCAGCGGGACCAACCGCCACGAGCGGACCGACGCCCCGAAGCTCGGTGACATGGAGCTGCCGTACGTGGTGGGCAGTCACCTGGTCAACCCGGCCGACCTGACCGCCGAGACGGACAACGGGGCCGCGCCGCTGCTGAAGTTCCGCAAGCAGATGCTCGGGGCGGCCTTCGAGACCAGCGCCCCGGCCGAGAACGCCAGCCAGGACACCTTCGACAAGGTCCGCGACCTCGTCACCGCCCTGGTCACCACCTACCAGGCCGACAAGAACACCCCGGCCCGCGAGGCCACCTACACCAAGTTCCTCAACGCCCAGCGCGCCGAAGCCATCCAGGCCCAGATCACCAAGGTCGACGACAAGGCCCAGGCACTCGCCCTCATCCGCGCCGAGCTGGTCGAGAAGCTGAACGGCTACAAGACCGCCTAACCCCCCAGGACAGGGCCGGGCGACCCCAACCCCCCACAGGGGCCGCCCGGCCCGACAGGGGGCCCAGGAGCCCGGGCCCAGCCCCTCCCACACCGAGCGCCTTAGCTAGGGCGCGGCGGCCCAGGGCGAGATCAAGAGCGAGAAACCTACATGGACTTCAGCGAGGCAGTGCGGGCCCCGGATCCGCGGCTCCAGGGCATCAAGGTCGGTGACCAGGTCGCCCAGTACGAGACGTGCCAGGTCCACTGGGGCTACACGATGGTCACCGTGGCCAAGATCGGCCGGGAGCTGATCCACACTTCGGACGGCCGAAGGTTCAAGATCAAGGACGGCATGGAGAACTACCGCTCCACCGTCAGCTACACCCGCATCGTCCGGCTCAGGGAGACCGGGATGCCGGAGCGTGCACCCGGGGCAGCAGCGGATGGCGGGCCCACCTGAGCAAGAAGCTGAACGGCTACTAGACCCCCCACCACCGGCGGCCCGCAACACCTCCACCCGGGGCCGCCCGGGAACCCCCAGGGGCCACCGGATCAGTACGCGGTCCTCATCCGGCCGACGCCCCAAGGCCGCCGGCCTACGCGCCGTAGAGCCCGCGAGAACACCTAGACCAGGGCAGGACGGCGCCCACCCCCACGACCGTCCGCGCCCACCCCCGGCCCGGCCCCGGCCCCGGCCCTCCACAGGGGTCCCGGGCCGGACCCAACACCAAGGAGCAGCACCTGAGATGGGCACGACCCTTGCCGCCCTGTCGGCGGAGCACATCGGAATGTTGGTCGAGGTCGACGATTCGGTCATGGCCGACTCTCAGACCGTGCTCTACACCGCCACCCGACGTGTGCGACTCCTCGACTTTGAGCAGCGCAACGGCGCCACACGCCTCCTTGACGGACTCGTTCCGCAATGGCCGACCTGGATCGAGTGGGCCGACTGGCGCAAGTTCCGCGTACTGAACTGACCCGGCTGGCCCTCACACCCCAGGAGCACCACCGCCCTCATAACCAAGGCAAAACTGCCTGACCCACCGGGCCCGACATCGGCACCCGCACCCCTTCTAGCCGGGGCTGGACCGGGCCACTCACAGCACCACAAGGACCGAGAGGCCGCAGGAATGACATTCGACGAATGGGCCGAGCGCCTGGACCGGGTCTACATGGACGGGGCTCAGCACGACTGGCGCGACGAGGACAAGAGAGCGTGGGATGAGGCCATCCGCGAGATGTCGGTCGATTTTCCCCACCTCGCGATCACGTGGATGGATCCGAAGTGTGGCTGCTGCACCTTGGAAGACCCGGCGTTGCTCGCCTTCGACGATCCTCGGGGGCCGGGCTGGTTCGAGCTGCTCTACCCGACCTTTCGCCCGACACACACCTACTACCTGGGCTGACGACGCCCAGCACGCCGGGCTGGGCTTCCGGCTCGGAGTCCATGCGGACGTGGTGTCCGCAAGCGAATGAGAGGAGAACAGGTGTCCCAGGACAGCAGCACAGTGAATCGTCAGGAGTTCATGGACTCGCTGCGCGAACAGTGGGAGGCGCAGCCGACTGAGCAGTACGAGTTCCTCGGGCTGACTGGCATGGACTACAACGACTGGTTGGAACACCGCCACGGGTGGCCGGTCGATGCGGCTGGCAACTGCCGCGTCCATTCGGAACTGGAGCAGTTCCCGGCAACAGAGTGCACGGTGTGCTCGACCCTGATCAAGCTGTACGAGGAAGGGGCGGTGGGGATTCGGTCGGCGGAGCGGTCAGAGGGCGACGCGCAGGGCGGTGCGGCGGGCGAAGGCGGTGAGGCCCGGTAGGTCCGGCCGGCGCGCGGCGACCTCGGCAGTCAGCGCGCGCACCGAGGGGCGGCGGGCCTCCAGCGGTGCGGCACGCTCCACGAGTTGTAGCTGGACGAATGCGGATGGCACGTCGTCAGCGGCCAGCAGGGCGCGGGCGGTGTCGGTCGCCGCGCGGGCTCGGCGCTCCGGCGTGGGCAGCACGGCTGGCTCCAGGCCCGCGGCGTACGCCAGGGCGCGGTCGATGTCGCCGAGCTTCTGGTGGATCCCGACCCGGTACAGCATGCACTGCGTCGGCGACAGCTCCCCGTCCGCCGGCACTCGCCCCCGGTCGTGGAGGAGGCGGGCCGCGGTCTGTTCGGCCAGGGACGCGAACTGCTCGGCAGCGGAGGGCATGCGGGCCTGGGCGGCGGTGTACGCGGCGGTCAGGGCCACCATTCCGGATGCGTCCAGGACGACCGCGGACGGTCGGGGGCCGGCGTTCAGCTCATCGTGTGCTTCCTGGAGCAGCTGCAGGGCGCTATCCGAGCGGCCCGTACGGCGCAGCGGCGTCGCCGCCGCGCGCGCGGCGGCCGCGAGGAGGACCGGGTGGCCCGAGCGGCGGGCCGCCGTTCCGGCTCGGACTGCGAAGGCGGCCGCCGTGTCTACGTCGCCTTCCTTGACCGCTAGTTGAGAGGCGAGCACCCATACCCCTGCCGCCCGGCTGGCGCCGACCGGGCCCGTTCGTTCGCTCTCGCTCGCGCGGGTCACCATCCCAGGGAGCACCTGGTGCAGCCGGTCGTACCGGCCTGTGGCGAACAACCTGTGCGCGGCCGGGAGTTCCCTGTCCGCCAGGCGCTGGCTGAGTCCGCTGGCGAGTGCCGGTGTCGTGTCGCCCGCCCATAGTGCCGCCGCGCAAAGCCCGGCGCTCAGTACCCTCCTGCGCTCCATCACCATGCCACCGTCCTCCTCGACCGCTGTTCCGGGCGTCATGCCGGGGTCTTCGGCCGTTCTTGCGACGGTACGGGCCTGGCCGGGTCCCGGGCAGGGCGCACATCTGCCGGCTCCGCGCGCCCCTTTCTGCTCTGGCGCTCCGGTGTCTGGGCGGGCGGATGTGGGGGCGCGGAGGCCCGGCGCGCCGCATGGGTAACGGGCACTCGCGCGTCGCGGCATAGGGACGGCGGCGACCGGACGGTCCCTGAGGCTCTCCGGCACATGCCCGGGGGCCGGGGTCCCGAGGCGGACGGCCCCCGCTCTCGTTCAGGTTGAGGCTGGCCGTGCCTTGCATGGGAGTCGAGAATCTCGGATGTTGCGTCTTAGTGTTTCCATGTGTATTGTTGTTCTCGCGAGGGCGGGGGACCCGCAGAACCCGCCGACAAGCCACCCGACCAACAGGCCGCCGCCCGCGGCCTCGTCGAGGAAGTCGACCCGACCGGGGTCACCGGCTGCATCTCCCCGTGACAGCCCCAAGTCACCGCAGGACAGCCCTTCCCGCAGGGGCAGTCCGCGCCCACCCACTCCGACGATCCTGAGAGCTCGCGTTGTTCTATTTGATGAAATGCCCCTGTTGCGGCCGCCCGACCATGTTTCACGAGCTGGAACGCCACACCGCCCCGAGCCTCTTGATCGACCCCGAGACGGGCTTGCCGCCCGGCATCTCTCCTGACGGCCACCGTGCGACCCCTTCACCAGCGGCCACAGCCAGAGCCCGCAAGCAGCCCCTGTGCCAGTCGTGTCTCGATGACATACGGGCCGGGCGAGCGGTGACCTTCTCCGTACGCCTGAAGGGCGAGCAGACCGCGATGGCTGTCGCCCCCGAGATGCCCCTCCTCGACGACGAGGGCCGGGTGATGGCCGTCCGCTGTCCGTCCGCCGGGTGCGGAGCGGTTGTCGACCTGATCAGTGGCCGGCTCGACGGCCACATCGTGCGCGGCCAGGAGTGCCGCATGTCCGGCGTGCGGGTGGTGGTCAGTGAGGAGTGAAGCGTGAGCTGAACAGCCTCAGTCGCTGACCTTCTAACCCTCTCGGGCCGTGCCCGAACCCCTGAACCGCTGTCCCGACGACTGCCCCGTCTGCGCCGAGAACGACCACGCGTGAGACATCGGGGCGATTACGGAGTTGATCTCGACATGAGTACCCCCGTCCCGGGAACCGGGGCAAAGAAGCGTCCCGCGAGGCGTCGCAAGGTCAAGAACGCTCGGACCGGCTCCGTGGGAAGCAAGATCCTGCCGGGTCGGTACAGCGACGAGGGCGAAAAAGGGCCCTGGTTCCGGCGTCTGGTTCGCCGCGCTGAGACGCGCGACTGGCAGCGTGAGACATCGCGGCTCTGACAGCCACCGTCAACCGGTCCTCCCCGTCGCGCCGGACAGCCGGAGAGCCGCCTCGCGCCGGTCTCCGCAGGTGCGAGGGCGCTGGCCGAATAGCCGAAGGCCCTCTGCTTCACCTCTGCCGCTCCCGAAACGCGCGGCCCTGCCCCTCCCCCCTCCCCCTTCTATGTGCGCGCCCGTCGTGGCGCTCGAACCTAGGAAGAAACGTGTCTGCTGATCTGCAGCTCCGCATCCATTCGGCACCCGCTGGCGAACTCGTTCCGCTTCTCGACCTCATGCGGGAGCACGGCCTCCGCGGCGAGTACGAGCGTGGCCCTGCCGAGGTCCTCACGCTAGGGCAGGTCTACCGCTCCCGGGACGCCGCTCTGGGCCTCTGCGAAGAGGTCGCCGCGCGACTGGAGGAGGACGCCCCGAACGCCGTGTTCGAGCTGTGGCAGGACCCTCACTGGAGCACAGACGGGCACTACCACGCACACGTCCCGAAGTTCGGACATTTCGAGGCTGGCTGCGATGCCGAGGGCGTTCCGCATGTCGGCGTGCACGACCTCATCCAACGGCTGAGCAACAGCCCGGGAGCGACGCTCGGCGACTGGATGGCGGGCGAGGGGGCCGGCCTTCTCGGCATCGCGGTGCTCGCCGTGGTGGGCGAGTACCGGGCGCAGCAGTCGTCCGACTCCTGATCCGGGCTCCTCCCCCTTTCACCCCGTCGGGGCCGGTTGGCCGGTGACGCATGCGGCGGCGCGGCGCCGCCGCTCCGCGATCGCCCGGATCGACGACGCGCACAACGGCCAGCCACTCCCCGGCCTCCCCCACCCACGATTCACTGGAGAACTGATCATGGCGGACATCCGCATGCGCTTCCTCGGGCACCCCTGGGAGCGAACCACCGTTTCTGCCGATTCCGGGACCCCCGAGGAGGTGTTCATCGCCCTCTTCCTCCGGGCGATGGAGACCGTCCCCGAACTGCGCGCCTTGCCCGGCGACCTGGAGACGTACACGGTGCGCTGGGACGGCGACGAAGCCTCGATCTACCACCCGGATGTGGAGCAGGTCGTCTTCCGTGCCCAGCCCGCGCCCGAGCGTTCCGTGCAGGGGGGTGCTCCGGTCGGGACGCGGCCGCCTGAGGTGTGGCGCGGGGAGCGCGGCCACGACTTCTATCCGGCTCCGGCGGTGCTGGCCGAGATCCCGGGTCTGTGGGCAACGGTCTTGGAGCCGCATGGGCACAGGGTGGTCGGCCTCCGGTACTTCTCCGCCTGGGGCGAGTGGTACGTCGTGGAGGTCGATGACGCGAGCGGTGAGGCTTACGGGTGGTCGTGCCTGGGCGGTGACCTGTCGCAGGGCCGGTGGGGTTTGATCGATCTTCCGGCTCTGGAGTCGTTCCATCAGGAGGACGACCTGTCCCAGTTGGTTGTTCGCGATCTGGATTTCACACCCGCTGTCGCGGCCAGTGTTTTGCCGGAGGGCCGACCTTACGATTCCTGCGGGGACGCGGATTGCCGTGTGTGTCTGCCCGATTTCATGACGGAGTACGTTGCTCGACTGCGTGAGATTATCGCGGAGCACGGGTTCGCCGTCCAGGCGGTTCTTGCTGATGAGGGTTCTGCCGCCTATTGCTACACCGTCGGTCTGCACGAGTCTCTGGGACATGAGTTCGTGATGGCCGGCCTGGACGTCAGGGCGATGCAGGGCGTGCTCCATTCCGTCGTCGAGCGGTTCGCCGGATCGTCTGGTCCGGTCGCCGGTGAGGTCCTGGACGGGCTTCTCGCGAACGGATTCCGGCTGCTCATGCGCCCCGTGGAGTCCTTGGAGCCCTTCGCGATGCTACGGGCGGTGTATGGCCGGGATACCGCTGTGCCGTACTGGCAGGCCGTGTGGCCCGATCGTGACGGCGTCTTCCCGACTGATGCTTCTTGCTCGCTTTCGCCCGGAACGCAACCGCTTCTCTAGCCGGTTTCGGGGTTCTCAAATTCTTGCGTTGTCGTTTTAGGGGGTATTTTCATGCGTCAGCCCGAACCGCTGGATGCTATTGAGGAGCTGCGGCTCTTTCTGGATTTCGCCGTTCCGCTGTGCGGCAGTGATATCGCGTACAAGCTCAGGCAATGGGGCCATTCTCGCGAGCAGGCCAAGAACTGGCTACGTGGTGAAGCCGAGCGCGCTGGCGGCAGCTTGGGCGAGAACGGTGACGTGCTGCAGTTCAGCGATGGTCGTCCTCGGTCGGGACGCGCGCAGAACCGTGTGGTCTGGACGGCGAGTGAGCTTGCTCGCGGCGTGGCAGCGGCAGCGCTGCTTGCTCAACTGGAGGGGAAGAGCGGGGTCGAGGCTTTCGGTGGCTTCTACGGTGTCGCTGCTGGGCCCGCTGAGGCGGACACGGCCCGAGTCCAGGATGGGGAGAACGGTGCAGTCGGTGGCGCCGCTCGTGGTAGCTGTCCTGTACGGCGGCCGGCTGCATGAACGCGCCAGGGGAGTCCCGGTGCCGCGCCGTTGCGCGGCACCTCGTCCCGGCCGGTGAGTCGAGCCCGCAGAGAGCCGTATTGGAGCTCTCGGCTCACCCATTAGTCTCGCTGTGGCCCGTGCCGGAATGGAGTGTGCGGGACAGGCCCCGGTCCCCGTGACGGGACGCAGTACGGCCGGGGCCGTCACTCCCGGGGCGGTTCGTACAGTCGCCGACGGCTCAGTCCAGGCGGGAGAAGTCGAGATCCACCAGGATCTCCTTCAGGTCGACCTTCTCGTCGAGGCAGAAGCCCCGAAGCTCGTCCCACATCTCGGAGACACCCTCCAGAGCGCCACCGAGCAGGGACAGTTGCCCGCGGTCCTCGTCGTATTCCTCGTCGTGGAGGTAGACCATCTCCGCCTTCTGGAGCTCGCGTACGACGCTGAGCAGCGTCGTACGGTCCGCCGAGAAGCGCCGCAACACCAGTTCGAAGTCCGTGGTCTCCTCGTGGACCACGAGGGCGAGGACCTGTCGGGCCATCCGCGTGAGGCCGCCGACACGCCCCGCGAAGCGGTTGACCAGTTCGAGGACGTCCTGTTCGTCCGACGGATCCTGGTCGGCGTCCTCCCAGGCGAAGAAGCGGCGCATGGTGGTGGCGGGCCGCACCAGGAAGCCGTTGACCGTGTCCCGGAACTCGGCCTCGATGTCGTCGACCGTGTACCGGTACGTGCCCTCATGCTTCTGTTTGACCGCGCGCAGGTACTCGACGGTGTAGTTGTCCCGGGTGACGCTGCTGTCGATCAGGTCGTGGTGCACCCCGCACAGCAGCATCAGGTTGTCGAAGTCCCTCAGCTGTTCGACGTCCCGGCCGTCCCATGCCTCGTGCCGGGCGCTGCCGGGCTCAGCGCCGATGATGTGGGCGATCTTGCCGACCCAGGCGCCCTCATCCGTGACCAGCCGCGTTGGGCAGTGCGGGTCGCCCCAAGCGCACTCGTTGCCGGAGAACGCCCACAGCCGGCGCGCGACGCCGGACATCGGCTCCTTGCGGTTCTTCTCGGGGCCGCTCGTCCGCTTGGCCACAGCCCGCCCTTCCTTCGCCCTGACGACAACGCGCAGCGTAGTCGAGTGTGTTGGGGTGCGGCATGCGTGCTGGTTGTCCGGCTGCTACGGCGCAGGGTCGGGCGGGCGCGGGGGCGAGTTCGGCCTGTTCGGCGACGGCGCCGAGGCGGTCGGCGGGCACCGCGTATGTGGCCGCGTAGCCAGCGGCTGTGCTGGGCCTGACGCTGGGCGCTGGTGGCCGGCCGAGGGGTGAGGCGGGTCTGCTCTGGTGTGGGTGAACTTCGGTCGTTGTCGCCCGAGTCCGTGTCGTAGTCGGGATGATGTGGCACGTGCGGGGCCGCGGCGGCCGCGGGAGGGGGTCAGGGTGAGCAGGTGGGGGAAGCAGCAGGACCGGCTGGTGGTGCGGGCCGTCGACGTGCTGTCGGGTGTGCTGAACGGCGCGGTGCCGGAGCCTGCTCGTCGTGTCGTCGCCTCCCGGGCACTGCTGGCCGTCGAGGAGTTGGTGTTCCCGATGCACGAGGAGCTGGTGCTGGAGGAGAACGCGGACGCGGCGGCGCGTGAGGCTACCGATGAGCAGTGGGCACACGACGCTGCGGTGCGCGGGTGGGTGATCGAGACGTTGGCCGAGCACGCCACGTCCTACAACGAGCTCCATGAGGTGTGGGAAGACGATCTGGAGTACGTCGAACCCCGTGGTGACCATCCGGTGTGGGCGCTGCTGGAGCTGGCTCCCTTCGCGCGACGCCTGCGGCTGCTGCAAGAGGCGGCCGCGAAGACAGCCGTCGGCCTGGGCGGCGACGTCGGCGTCGGCGCGCACCAGATCGGGCACTGGGCGGCGGGCCGGTCCCGGCCCGGAGAACGTGAGCGGGAGGCGCTGGCAGAGGCGCTGGGTGTCCACCGGGCGTGGCTGCACGCTTCGCGCGACGAGCAGCCCGATGTGCAGCTGTACCGGTTCGCGTCCTGCCCGTGCGAGAAGCCGACCGCCATGACGCGGCTAGGGCTGGGCCGGGAGGAGCCGGACTGGTACGACAGCCCCGCCGAGCAGGCTGCCGCCGTGCACTGGTGTGGCGGCTGCCGGCAGGGCTGGGTGAAGGACGCGGCCGGCTGGCTGCTGCCGCTGCCTCCCGGGGAGGAGCCGAAACCGTCCCACAGGGACTTCGCCGGCCTCGGCCGACCGTTCAGCAGCAGCCCCTCGGTAACCTTCGATGAGCCGTGGCCGCGGGCTCTGTGGCAGCTCCCGGCAGGCCGGAAAGGCCGCGCCCGCACCGCCTACCAGGTCCCCGAACTGCTCACCCGGGAGCCGCAGACCCTGCCCGTACGGCCGACAGCCGCGCGCATCGTCGTGCCAGAACCGGTGTGGGGGGCCGGTTCAGCGGAGCGGCTCGCCGCGAACGCGTCGTGGTGCCGCACCTGCCGGGCCCTGGCCGACGCGCCTGAGGGGGCGGCCGGCGGCCCGTGGGTTCTGCTGCACCGCAGCGAGCCGCGACGCGGGCTGAGCACCTGGACCTACCCCACCGAGAAAGACGCTCTGCATCACGGCGCCCATCTGGCCATGACGTACCTGCAGCTGGACGACGGTCCCCTCGACCCTGTGGCGCTGGACCTGTTCGTCGGCCAGGCTCACCCCCAGGTCATCGCCCGCTTCCTCGAACTGCACCCGGAGACCACCCAGTTCGAGGTCGCCGAACTCGTCCCCATGCGCGCCAGCGAGTTCTGAGCGCCGACGCGCTCCTTGGCCGCGCCGGGGCGAGCGGTCAGGAAGCTCCAGCCGTTATCAGCCAGGCGATCCACGCGCCGTCCTGCGCCCTGCCCAGGTGAAGGTCTGGCGTGTGATCGGCCCTGCGGGCGCAGACTCGGCCGTAGGCGCCGTGACGGGCGGGGCACAGCCGGGCCAACTCCTCGGGGGTGAGCACCGCGAGGTCGTCGGGGAGGTTCTGGCCGGCCGCGGTCGCGCGTGCCTGGGCACCTCGTCGGCGTTCGACGGCGTCCCGGTGCTCGGCGAGCAGACGGACCCAGCGCAGATCGCTGTCGTCCTGGTCGCCCGCGGGGGTGTAGAGGCACTGGCGCGCACCGTGCTCGTCGATCTCGTCCACGACGATCATGCCGATCGACTCCAGCATGCGGCACGAGGCCAGGTTGGCCTTCTGGGTGACCGCAACCAGCGGGCCACCGCCCGGGACGGCGTCCGTCCACCAGCTGACGGCCGCGGCGACGGCCTCCCTGCCCAGCCCTTCGCCCCAGGCGGAGGGGAGCAGCTGGTAGGAGATTTCGGCGCGGCCCTCGCGCCTGTGGTCGGCGCCGATGGTCACCAGGCCGATCGGTTGCTGGTCGGCGACGCGGACGACGGTCCACGCGCCGGCCGTCGTCGGGTAGGCGGCCTGCCGGGCGGCGACGCGCTCCTGCGTGACCGGACCGCCGAGGTGCGCGCGGACCCGGTCGTCGGTCAGCAGCTTGTGCACGAGGAGTCCGTCTTCGTGGGTGACCGGCCGCAGGAAGAGATGGTCGGTGCGCAGCTCGGCGGGCCAGAGGCGGTCCAGGGCGGTGACGACGGATTCCATGAATGTCACCTTGGCAGCCGGCGGCTCGCAGCGGGCCGGCTTCGTACGGAGACGCACGGGCGGGTGACGGGAGTGAGCGGCTCCGGGGCTGGCCCCTGCGGTGGAGCCGGCCCAGCGAAAGGAGCCGTACGAATGCTCGTGCTTTCGGTTCCCGTTCGGTTACCGGCGGGGGCGTTGTCGGTGGCGGCTGGCAGTCTGCCCGGGACAGAGGCAGTGCCGTTTCGGAGCAACAGGAGAGGTCGCACCGTGGACCAGTTCAGGGGCTGGAAGAGGTACCCGCGCATCATCGAGGGTGCTCTCGCGCGCGCCGGCTACGCGGATGCCGAATTCGCGGTCCGCCGGGGAGAGGTGCGGGGTACGGCGGAGGCCCGGTGGGCGTGGACCGGCGGGGCTGCGGAGCTGACCGCCGAGGAGTGGCCGGACGGGCTGGAGCTGGTGTGGAACTCGTCCGCGGGCTGGGCGTACCAGGAGCGAGACGGTGACAAGCTCGTCGCGTTACCGATCCCAGTACTGGCGGCGCCGGCGGCGATCACCGCGCTGCTGCCGGCCCTCATGGACGGGCGCCGCGACCAGCTTCCTGCATCCGAGGACCGGTGGGAGCACGCTGCGATCCTCGCGAGGTGGGCGGAGTCTGCCGCAGTCCTCGGCGACGACAAGTACGACGCGGCCTACCAGCGCGCCGAGGAGGAAGCCGCGACATTCGAACGGTGGCAGGCCGAGCTGGGTGACGTTCTGCCCGTCACGGCGCCGCTTCCCGTGGAGGCCGACGGCACCGCCGGGGCCGCCGCCCTCGGGTCCGGTGACGCCCGCACGCCAGACGCGGCGGAGCGGGCCCGGCGCGCGCACGTGGACGTCATCCTGCAGTGGGCCCTCACGGCACGCGACGACCGCAGCCACCACCCGGACCCGGAGGCGTTCGGGGCCCTGTGCGACTTCTTCACCCGCGCCGTGGTCTTCCCCGGGCTGATGGACCCCGACGACGGGCAGCGCCACACCAGCGACCCCTCTCGCGCCCTGGCCCACCTGCTCATCCAACACCTTGAGCAGTACGGCATGGACCTGGATGACCTGCCCGACCTGGTGTCGCCCGGTACGTCCGTCGCGCCCGTCGGTGACGCACTGGCCGAATGCGTCGCCCAGGCACTGCGCTCCAGCCGCTGGTTCAGTGACGCTGCGTCCAACAGCGGGCAGGTGGTGTTCCACACCGTGTTCGGCGCCCACGGAACTCTCCAAGTTGCCGACGAGGCGGGCGGTGACGGCGTGTAGGTGTAAGAGGCGAGGGACACGACCGATGACCGTAACCGCCGCCGACTCAGTCAGTCCTCGAAGTAGGCCTCGTACCAGGCGTCGATCTCATCGGCGGCGAGGGCAGTGGCGAAGATGGCGGTCAGGACCCGCTGAGGCACGGACCGAGGATCGCTGGCGGCCAGTTGCTCCAGGTTCGGCATTGCGCAGGGCCGCAGCGTCGGCGTGGGCGGCGAGGATCACGCCGTGGATGGTCAGGTCGGTCTGCTCATCGATTCACCGACGCCGTCCGCTGCCCGGTGCACGTCGCCGATCTGGCCGCCGCCCTGCTGGAGTTGGCCTCGTGCGACGCGGCCGGCATGCACCATCTCGGCGGGCCCGACGCGCTGAGCCGTCACGACCTCGGCATCCTTATCGCCAAGCGGGACGGCCTCGACGACGCCCGGTTGCCCACGGGCCTGCGGGCCGGCAGCACCCTTCCCGGCGCCCTCGACGTACGCCTCGACAGCGGGCGGCCCAGCGCAATCTGCGCACCACACTGCGCGGTGCTCGGCAGTTCCTGCAGCGCACTGGCGTGACGCCCCAGTTCGTCGGCTCATGAGCGAGCGGCCAGGTCCCATGAGGACCTGGACGCGCTGCCGTTCGCGCAGGGGCGGCAGGATTCGAACCTGCGGCGCACGGGTTTGGAATCCGCTGCTCTGGCCGAGCTGAGCTACGCCCCTTCGGTGGCTGGAGCCTGGCACGGCCGTAGTTCCCTCAGCCACCGAATTTCGGGCCGAGCACCGACGAAGGATCAGGTGCGGGGCGGGGAGGGCCTGCTGATCAGCATCGGTATGAAGATCGCCATGGTGTACCCCACGCCCGCGAAGAGCGTGATGCCGATGCGCAGCCCGATGCCTTCACCGGCCGCGCCGGTTCCCCAGACGATGCCCAGCCCGACGAGGAGGCACAGGATCCACCAGCCCATCAGCACGTTCCAGGCTCGCAGGTCCTTGCGGAACTCGCGCTCCTTGGCCGCCCGCGCATCGGGGGTGTCGCTCAGGATCCGGGAGTGCCAGGAGAGGTAGCCCATGCGCCGGTCGTGATCCATCTGCTCCCAGTCGGCCGGCCTCAGCGGGATCCGTATGCCGTGGCGCTCGAGGTAGGCGTGGCGCTGTTCGCTGCTCAGCTCGCGCCAGCCGGTGGGCGGCTGCCAGGCCATAAGGTCCCTGCTGGTCCTCAGCGTCATGGCGCGACACGGTACCGCGCCAGACCTCACCGCGTGCAGCTAAGACGCCTGGTCCTGCCATCGCTGAACGGCACCGGGGGAGAAGGGGTCGGTCGGAAGCGGTCGGAACGTGGATCCCTCAAGCACCTTGGTGGCGTACTGCCGTAGACGGTCTTCCTCTGCGCCGGTGAAGCCATGACCCAGCGCCCAGCCGCACAGCTTGTCGACGTCCCACCGGTAGCCCGCCTCGTGCAGTTTCAGCAGCGTGTGCAAGGCGAACGCCTTGTCGATGTGGCTGGCGAGGGCGTTGGCGTGGTTCACGTGCTGCCCCAGCTCGGTCATCGCCGCCTCGACCACCGGCTCCAGCAGCGGTTCGTCCGCCTCGGGGTGTACGGAGCCGTCGACCACGCTCACCGCACGGCGTGCGCGCAGCCACGCGGTCAGGAGGGGATCGGTGCCCCATGGAATGACGCAGATGGCTGTCGCCCGGCCCCGGAGGTCACTGGCGAGATCGCCCACGATCTCCCGGGTTGGCCATGGTGCCAGTACCGGGCCGCGGTCCCACCCCGACAGGGCGCCGCGCTTGGCGACGACGGCGTTCCGTACGTGCTGGGCCATCGGGTGTTGCTGGTAGTTCTGCAGCTGGGGGACCAAGACCAGCTTCTGGCCCGGTTGTTCCATGAGCCATTCGGCGCCGCGGATGCCTGCCTGGTCGGTCGTCCAGCCGGGTTCCTCGGGGGACCACGGCACGTAGGACAAAGGCGCACTGCTGGCGTTCACCACGATCGGGCTCCGTCCCTCGGTCTGTCTACGTACGAGCTTGGCACCGGCACGTCGGTGTCCCGTCAACCAGTGCCCTACGCCATGAAGCCCATACGACACCACAGGCGACACCGCGGGGTTCACTCCTCCGGCCGATCGAGATTTCCGGGCCGATCGCGCCACACGGGGGTAATTCGGTGATGTTCGCTTGTATGGTGAGTGACCGATGATCAGCAATCAGTGAGGGTCCTGGACGTTCGGGCAGGTCCAAGGGGGTGGTCGCGGTCAGTCCTTCACCGACCACAGGCCAGACGGCGGTACGAGTCCTGTTCATCCTGGATCGGCTGGGTGAACCTTGCGCCGACTGGCCGCAGGTACCCGACACAGCCGTTCGGGCGATCCAGTCCCAGCGCAAGCTGCAGAAGCTGGACTTCCTCGTACGGAACCCGGACTACCTCGCAAACCTGATCATCACCAGGTGGCAGGACGGCAGCCTGCCGGCGGAGCGGCTCCTCGACGCCCGCGCCGTCTTCGAAGAACGCGAGCCGGAACTGCACACCTACCGGATGCTCCGCAACGACCACGGAGCCTACGAAGCTCTCGACAACGCCCTGAGCGTGCTGCGCCACCTGGGACTCATCGCGGTACGGCGCGCAGGCCGAGTGTCCGACGAACGAGTCCGCCGCAGGGACTACTTCCTCCTCCAGGCCGGCGCGGACCAAGCCCAACGGCTCCGCGAGAGCGAAGAGGTCCTCGCCTGGTACGACCAGCAGACCGGCTACGTGGCGGCCGCGGTCGAGGGGATGACCGGAGCCCAGCTGAAGGAACAGCAATACGGGCAGCCCGAGTACGCCACCACACCCGTGCGCCGGATGATCGGCGGTATCTCCGAGCGGGTCCGCGAGCGCCTGGACGAGGCGCTGGCCCAGGAGGGACTGGCATGACCACAGAGAGCAGCGGCCCGGGCCCGGTCGAGGTGTGGCTGGAGGAGATCGCGAAGGCGACCGGCCGAGAGCTGGACGACGTCAAGGCGGTCCTCGCCGAGCACGGCGTGCGTCCGCAGACCGCCCTGCCCAGGCCGCACTCGCTGAGCGTCACCGAGGTGGAGTTCGAGGGCGTGCGCCCCGCTCCGGCCGGTGACCACGATGGCGGCGACGACCAGGAGGGCGAGCCCTTTCACTTCCACTGGAAGATGGGGCCCGGAGTGTGGTGCCTGGCTTCGTCGGGCAAGAACGAGGCCGGCAAGTCCAGCGTGCTGGAGATCATCCTGTGGTGCCTGCGCGGCCGCAGTGCCCTCCAGCGCGACGTCCAGAGCTGGCTGCACCGGGTACGCACCGAGTTCGTCCTCGACGACGAGACCCTCGTCGTCGAGATGACCGTCAGCAACAGCAAGCCGTCGGGGACCGTGGCCTCCAAGGACACCGGAGCGGTGCTCCTGACCTTCGACAACGCCGCCACCTTCGAAGAGCTGATGGACGCCTTCATGCTGGACCGGCTCGGTCTGGAGCCGCTGCGCACCCAGCAGAAGCGCCCCGAAGGAGTGGATGGACCGCCCCTGACCGGCGAACTGTCCTGGCCGGCGTACGCCAGTGCCCTCCACATCAACCGCTCCGGCCTGGGCCACCTCCTGGGTAACGAAGCCCGCAACGCCCTGCCGACCCGGCTCCTTGAGCTCTTTCTGGGAGCACCCTGGGCCGCCACGATGGTGTCCGCCTCGGTCGCGCATAAGATCGTCACGGCGCAGCTGTCCGCCGCCAAGGCCCGCGCGCAGGCCGAGGCAGACGAGCGCAAGAGCAAAATCGACGAACTCGATCGCAGCCTCCAACGAGCCCAGGAACGGCTGGACGCCCTTCCCGACCTCGGTCAGAGCGCCGCCGACCTGAACGGCGCGTACCAGGATCTCGCGGCGGCGACCGAAGCGGCCGGCGCCGCGCAGCGCGAGCTCGCCGAAGCCCGCTCGCAGCACGACGAACTCGAACATCAGCGCCAGAACCTGGCCGCTCTGGTCCACGCCGCGCACGAAGCCGCCCTCGCCAAGGCCTTCTTCCACACCCTGAAACCGACGGTGTGTCCCCGCTGCGACGCCCAGGTCACCCAGACCCAATGGGCCCGGGAAGACGAAGGCCACTGCTCCCTGTGTACCTCCGAACTGCACCCGTCCCCAACGCAGTACGACGGCACCTCAGCCGACGAAGACGGCCTCGACGACGTCGACGACGTCGACGACGACCAGGAACTGCGCCAGACACTCGCCCAGGTCCAACAGGCCGTTGAGACGGCGGCCACCGTGCTGGCCGACAAGCAGGCCAGGGCGACCGCAGTCACTGCCGCACTCGGCCAGACCCGGAACGCCCTTCAGGAGGCGCTGGCCCGCCCGGCCACGGGCGATCGCCGAGCAGCCGAGCTCGAGGTCGCCCGGCTGAAGGGCGCCCTCGATGAACGTCGAGGACGCTTCGACGACCTCGGCGACCCGGCAGGACTCGCGCCGCTCCAACGGGACCAAGACATCCTCAAGGCTGCCGAGAAGGCTGCGCACACCCGCCGCACCCAGGCCCTGAAGGAGGTCATCCGAGCCGTCCAGACCGACATCGTCACGATGGGCCGCCAGCTCGGGCTGGAGATGCTCGAAGACGTCGAACTGGGCACAAGCGCCACCCTGAAGGTGTGGAAGGGCGGCCAGCATCAGTCGTACGGATCGCTCACCGAGGGCGAGCAGCTCCGGTTGAAGATCGTCACCACCACCGCGCTCCTGCGGCACGGCATCCGTACTGGCGTCGGCAGGCACCCGGGACTGCTCATCATCGACTCGCCCGGCGCCGAAGAAGTCGACCGCGGAGACCTGGAGCT
Organism: Streptomyces sp. NBC_01426; assembly: GCF_036231985.1. GTDB lineage: Bacteria > Actinomycetota > Actinomycetes > Streptomycetales > Streptomycetaceae > Streptomyces. The sequence continues at coordinate 788,718 of NZ_CP109502.1, read as the reverse complement.
GATGCTGGAAGGGCTCGTCCAGCTCACCGAGACGGCACCACGGCTCCAGGTTGTCGTCGCAACCGCCCGCGGCCAGGAGGTGGCCTCGGTCATTCCGGAAGACCAGCTACGCCTCGCGCCGGCCGGGGAACGCCTGTGGTGACCACCCCGTTTCGGCGGGTGTTCCGGGTACAGGCCCGGCCCCTATGCTCCACAGACGGCCGAGCGCAGTGAGGAGATGGTGACCGGTGTCCCCTGGCGCTCCCGATCCGCTGCAACCGCTGGTGGACGCCCAGCGCGCCGGCGGACCCACGCCGTCCCTCGTCGACCTCGGGGGGCTCGGCCACCTCCTGCAGGACACCGCCACCTTGCTCAACCACGACGAACTGCCCACCCTCGTCGCCCTGATGTGCGCCGACCACACAGCTATCCAGGACGACCAGGCCCGTGCGTTCCTCCTCACTGCCGCCGAGGTCCCTCAGGACCCGCTCCGCCTGGAGGGTGTCATCACCTCCCTCCTCGGATGTCCCGAGGCTGTCCACGAACTCGGCGATGACTTGGCCGACATCTGGCTCGATGCCAGCCGCAGCCACACCGACCTCCTGGGCGGCATCGCCCTGGAAGGCACTGCCCGCGTCGTCTTGGCCGGCGCCGCCGCCGAATATGGCCTCCTGGACCGTCTGCGCCGCCTGAACCAGGAACTTGCACGGATCGACGACGACTACGCCCTGCGCACCGTCAGAGTCGCAGGAGCCGTCGCCGAGCATTTCGACTCGCCCGCCCCCGGCCTCCTCCTGAGTCAGCTGGTCGAACGCGACGATGTCTCCGAGGACGCCGCCTTCGAACTCGGCATGCTCGCCCTGCGCCAAGCCCTGCACACCAACGACGCTGACCGCGCCCGCCCACTCCTTCTTGAAGCCCGTCGACACCTCAGCGACGCCCACCAGGACGAAGAACGACCCGACGCGGCCGCCTTCGGCGCCGCCATCGACGCGATCCTCGCCTTCTCCGCCGGCGCTCCTCTCCCCGACGACGCCAGAAGCCAGCTCGACGAAGCCGTCCTGGAACTACGCCTCAACCTCCTGGGCCTGCCACCTGGGTGGCGCACTCCGCGGCTGGACACCCTCACCGCCTGGCAACACCTCCTCGATACCCTCACCCGCGCACAGCACGCGGACCGCCCCGGAGCCTGGCTCCACGCCGCCGCCGTGATCAGCGATCTCGTGGACGTCTACACCGCTCACCGGACGCTCGACCTGTTCGCCCCCTCCTCGACCCCGGCCAATCTCCAGCCGGGGCCTGTTGTACCAGCGGCCACGCACGGCCTTCATTCCCTCCTCGCTCCCCGAGTCGAGGCCACCCTCCTCGCGCACGAAGGCGGACTGGCCCTTCTGGACGAGTGGCTGGAAGAACTCGTCGAGGACCCTGGCCGCGACCAGGACCCGACCACCACGCTCGTTCGGGAACAGGCCGCCCGGCTCCGGCAGGCGCTGGACACCGGGGGTGGTGCCTCGTCCCCAAAACCTGACCGCCCGGCGGCACAACTCGCCGGGCTCGGGCTCTCCTCAGCAGATACCGAGCGCCTACAGAACCTTCTGGCAGACGTACCGGAACTGAGTGAGCGGATCGCAGCGATGCTCGCCTCCCGGCAAGCCGCCCTGCCGGTCGACGAAGTGCCCATCATCGCTACGGCGTTCCGCGACACCCACCGCCAACTGCAGGAGCAATGCCCGGACGGATACGTCGGGCAGTTCGCCGCTGACGTGGACCGCATGGTCCTGCACCTGCTCCGGTTCGTCGACCTGCGGCTGTCCGAGACACAGAAGTACGGGGGACAAGCGCGGGCCTACCTCCGCCAACTCAAGAAGGACGAGGACAAACCCCGCGAAGCCGAACTCGGCCGCGACCTCCGCGACTTCCTGCGCGGCCAGGGCCTGCGGGTGCGCATGGAGGAAACCAACATCGGGGGCGGCCGCGTCGACATCGCCTGGCAGCCGCACACCGAACTCATCACCCTGGAGCTCAAGCGGGACTGGACCGACTCTTCCTGGGACGCGTACGCCAAGACCTACGGGCCCCAGGCGATTTCGTACCAGGTCGCCGGCCCACCCGTGAACTTCCTCGTGGTCCTGGATCTCACCCCGAAGCCGCATGGTCTCGCGGCCATCCCGGCGTGTATCCAGGTCCGCACCCTGCCGGGCCCCGCCGGCGACCCTCGTCCGCGCACCCTGATCATGGTCCGAGTTCAGGGCAACAAACGAGACCCCAGCGACGTGTAGCCGGTCATCGCCTCCGGCGTGCCCAGACCACCACGGGAGCGCCGTCAGGTCCGTGGGTGAAAGCCCGGGCGGCGCCGCACGCGGCACAGTGGACAGCGAAGTACCGGGCGGGCGGTTCGCCCCGGGCGACAGCCAGGCACGTTCGGCACGCTCTGCGCTCGTCGAACTCCCCGGCGTATGGCCGCACGACCGGGACCTCGATTCCGTGGCCGCTGCACAAGAGCCGCATGCCGGCGGCCAGACCAGTGGGCGGCTCCTCGCCCGGCGCGAGGCCGTGCAGCTCACCGGTCCTCGGCGCGCGAACCACCACCGCAGGCGACCGAAGACCGGCGCCGTCCATGGTCACGCGTGGCGGCGACGCCTGAGCCGGCTGCGGGAGGCGCTGGTACACATGGCCCGCCAGTACGGGTACGTCGACGCGGACGTGGACCTGCTGTAACCCCCGAGGTCCGGCGACGACGGTTCTGCCGGGTCAGGAGCCGACAGGGGTAGGCGGCTTCAGCAGCGAGGTCGGAAGGTAGGCGGACCTGGTCCGCAGGTCCCAGCCATGCGCCTGCACGGCGAGTGCGGCCAAGGCGATCGCGCCAAAGGGAAGCAGACTCCCGGGCGCGGGATTCTCACCGACGCCGACACGGTGCTGCGCCAGTCGTTCGTCCAAGGCCCGCTCGAAGGCGCTCTGATCGTCGCGGAGCAGGACGCGCAGCAGGCGCTGGTCGGGACTCACGGCGTGGGCCGCGTCCAAGGCGAGGGCCGCGTCCAGTCGCTCGTCCGTCGATGGCTTGGTCAGCGTCACCTGTGGCCAGTCTCGGGGCAGGTGACCGCGGGCCGGGGTCAGGTAGCCGCACAGGGCGTCCATTTGCGCGAGGTCGGCCGAATCGGAGACGGAGTCCCGGCCGGCGTGGGGCAGGCTGTTGCGCAGTGCGGGCGCGAAGTCGTTGCGCAGGAGCAGACCGATCACCCGTTCCCAGTCCCGCACCAGACCGCTGGAGACGCAGATATCGAAGGCGTCGACCCATGTGCGGGCGGTGACCGTGTCGGTCGCGTCGTGCATCTCGTCATAGTCCAGCTCCTCGCTGGTCAGACGCGTCCCGGTCAAAGGCAAGGGGATCGCCCAGTCGCCGTGGGGAAAGCAGCCCCGGTCCAGCACGCCCAGGCGGCATTCAGCAGCGGTGACCAGGGCGAGGCGAGTGCGCTCGTCGTCGAGGTCGGGGTCCTGGATGGTGCGCGCTGCGACGTGGTCGAGCAGCTCGTGGCCGAGTTCCTCGAGCATCACGCGCATCGGAAAGCCACGCTGATAGACGTCCTCGAAACGCTCCTGGACACGGTCCGTCTTGTCGCCGAGGGCCTGGTCGAGGCGCTGCTGGTTCACGGGGTGGCGTGGCGCGTTGCTGATCTCCATCGGTGAATCCTGTCAGGCGCCACCGACAGCGCCGTTCTCGCGCTTTCCGTCCGGCGACCGCATTCCGGTGACGCGGGCTCCGAAGGCCTTGTGCGAGCGGGGGTGATCACCCCGTGGCGTTCCAGGGCTGCTGGTCGTCGGACCGGACGATGCGCTCGTGTTCTGATCGGGCCGCTTCGAGCAGGCGGCGCCAGGAGGTGACCAGCGGCCGGCGTCGCAGGAGGGAGCGCCGTTCACGCTCGGTCATGCCTCCCCAGACGCCGTGCTCGATGCGTTTGTCGAGGGCATGGGCGAGGCACTCGGTGCGCACCGGGCAGCCGGTGCACAGAGCCTTGGCCCGGTTCTGGGCCGCGCCGTCGACGAAGAGTTCGTCCGGATCTGCGGTTCGGCAGATCGCGTGTTCGCCCCAGGTCTCCTGTTCATCCCCGACCATCTGGACGCCGTCCCCTCCCCGGTCCGGCCTGCCGTTCCCCCCGGCAGGCGCAGTCCGGAAACCGTACGGCAAGCACGCGGGTCGTGGGACCTCGCCCGGTTGCGGCAATCCCTTTGAGTGACGGCGGCCTTGACGAATCGCCGGCGCGGGGCTCGGCTCAACCGGTGCCCGAGCAACCGGGCATGGGCGGCAATGAGGCTTCGCCCGTCAGAGCGCTGGTGCGCTGCCGGATCGCCGCGAACATCTGCGCGCGATTCTCCTTGATCGGGTAGTCGATCCGGCCGTAACGCAGTTGGAGGGCGGCGGTGCGATCCGGGGACTTCAAGAGGACCAGCCCGAGGCTTTCTCCGGGCGTCAGGTCGCGGTGGCCGCACAGCTCCAGCGGCAGACCGTGGTGCGGGTCGGTCAGGGCCTGGACCAGCTCGGCGCGGCGCAGGCCGGTGTCGGAGTCGTGTTCGAGGTGCAGGATCCACCACTCCCCCAGCCTCGCCTCGTGCCCGGTGACGACCTGGGGGACGGCGACCGTGTGAAGGAGTCCGAGGCGGCGCAGCAGTCCGCTGGGCAGCCAAGCCGCGTCGCGCCATGTGGACTCGTAGGCGATCGGCTGTCGTTCGTCGTCCCACTGCTTCTCGTAGGGGGTCCAGGTGTCGCCGGCCAGCCAGCAGGCTTCTCCGCCGTTGCTCTGGATCTGCCGGGCGAGGGCTGCCTCGGCCTTCTGGAAGGCGCGGCGTGAGGGGCCGGTGAGCTGGATGCTGGTCGGCTGCCCGAGTCGGCGGAGCTCGATGCCGCGATCGGTGCGTGCGCAGATCCGGACGCCGTTGAGTCCGTAGATTTCGTCTCGTCCGGTGCGCATCGGTGCACGGGAGGGCAGCAGCCCGCCCATCAGGCTGTCGAGGCTTTCGTCGCTTTCCAGGTGGAGCTTGATGCTGTGCGGGGTGGGCTGCACGTAGCGGATGCCGAAGGGGTACTCGAAGAAGTGCCTCTGGGAGTTGAGGACCCAGTAGAACACCTCGGATTCGAGGAGCAGTTGTGCCTGCTGGGCCGGTGCCGGGATGAGGGGCGCGCCGGGCTGCAGGGCGGTAACGGCGTCACAGGCGGCTTGGCGGGGGGCGCCGGTGTAAAGGGCGTAGGTCCGGGCTCGACTGCTGGTCTGGGTGGCCGACATGGCTTCAGGCACCTTTCGCTCAGCTCCGTCGGCCCGCGGAGCGTGAGGAACAGGCACTGGTGTGCGGTGTTGCGGTCGGTGGGGTGCAGCTGATCGAAGCCGTGCTTCTTCGCCTACGCCTTGAACCAGCGGGCCGAGGTTCGCGTGAGGAGCAGCAGACCGATGCCGCACGGCGCGACTGTAGTCGTCGGGCCCGGCTCGATGGGGGCGCCACGCCGTTCGCCGGTGCGGGGTGCGGGGTGCGGGGTGCGGGTTACAGGGGGGACGCGGCCAGCTCGGCGAGTTGGCCGCGGGCGACGGCTTCTTGTCGGAGCGCGGTCCTGAGGTGCCACAACGAGATCGCCGGAAGGAGGCCGCCGAGCCGGGCCGCCGCCCTCAGTGCCTCAGCCGCCTGGGCCAGGAGCTCGGCGGCCGATCGCGCCTGCTCGGTACTCCGCCCCCCGCTCAGGCGTTCTACGATCTCGTCCAGCAGCTGTGCCAGCTCACCCGCTCCTGGGTCCTCCGGCACATCGGCTCCCCACCACCGGAGGGCAGCCTCCAAGGCCATGAGGCAGTCGGTGCGGTCGAGCGGCGGCGTGGTTCCTTCCCCGTGCATCACGATCCCCATCGTTCTCCGTCAGGGGCCCCATCGGGGCAGGAACCGCGAATCGGCTGCTCTCGGGTCAGACCCCGACGCGGGGTGAGAGGGGTTGCGAACCCGGTCGCGCTGCGGTCGGCATGGGCATGCCGCGGCGCAGGGCCTCGCGGGTGAGGGCGTCGAGCTGGGCACCAGCCGCGGTGTAGGCGTCGGCGGCGCGCGCGAGACGTTGCTCGGCGGCGGCCAGGTCTGCGGCGAGTTCTTCATCGGTTCGCGGTCGCGCGTGAAAGCCAGGCTGTGCTGAATGGTCCGTCTCACCCGGGTGGGGCGCGTCCTGCCGTGCGGAGCGGCGGATGAACACGCCCTTGCCCTTGACCGCGTAGACCAGGCCCTCGCGTTTGAGCACGCGCACCGCGTTCTGTGCGGTCGAGTTGGCGATCCCGAAGCGGTCTTGGAGTTCGCGCGCGGAGGGAAGCCGCCCGCCCGGTTCGAAGCTGCCGGACCGAATCTCCTCCCTGAGCAGGTCTGCCGTACGGACGTAGGGGGGTCTGGGGTCGTGTTCCTCGTCGATCACGTCGTTGGCGACGGGGGAGGACTCCGTCCGGGGCGCCGGCGGGAGGCCGGGGTGTGTGGTGCTGACGTAGCTGCCCCGCCCGAGCACGGAGTAGACGATGCCTTCCTGCTTCAAGACCCGCAGCGCGTTTTGCACCGTCGAGCTGGAGACTCCGAACCGCGCCTGAAGTACCCGCGCCGACGGCAGTCGGCTCCCGCGGGCGTACTCCCCGGTCTGGATCCCGGCGCGCAGCACCTCGGCCGCCTGGAGATAGGGCGGCCTCGAATCGTCTTCCAGCGGCAATGTCATGGGCGTAACCGTACGCAGCACCACTCTCCGCTCCGGGCTCTGGGCTGGCCCCCGCGGCCGCCTGGCCAGGGAAGACAGGTCGAATACCTGTGCCCTTTCCCGGAATCTCGGGTTACGGTTCGTACCTGTAAGAGCACGAAGGGGGACATCATGGAGGCCACAACGTCTCGGTACGTCGGGCGCCCTCCGGGCATCGTGACCCGGGAGGACGGACTGACCGACCGGCAGCACAGGATCGTCGACGCCATCCGGTCCAGCATCAGGGACCGCGGATACCCGCCGTCGATGCGGGAGCTGGGCCAGGCCGCCGGGCTCTCCAGCACCTCGTCCGTCGCGCATCAGATCGGCGCTCTGGTGAAGAAGGGCGTCCTGCGACAGGACCCGAAGCGTCCTCGCGCCTACGTCCCCACCACGACAGCCAGCCCCGAGGGCGGCCCCGCCGTGGAGACGGGCCCCGAAGGCGCGGTGTCCGACTCCTCGGTAGTCCACACCCCCCTCGTCGGCCGCATCGCCGCCGGCGTTCCCATCACCGCCGACGAGCAGGTCGAGGATGTGCTCGCGCTGCCGAGGCAACTCGTCGGCAGCGGGCAGGTGTTCGCGCTCACGGTCAGCGGCGAGTCGATGATCAAGGCGCACATCATGGACGGCGACACAGTCGCCGTCAGGGTGCAGCCGGACGCCGAGAACGGCGAGATCGTCGCCGCCATGATCGACGGCGAGGCGACGGTCAAGCGACTCAAGCGGGAGGGCCCGAGGGTGTGGCTCATGCCGGAGAACGACGCCTTCGAGCCCATCTGCGGCGACGCGGCGTCCATCCTCGGCAAGGTCGTGGCGGTCATGCGCAGCGTGTGAGCACGCCGGTCGGGGATTTCGGCAGACCGGAAGCGGTGACGTTCGTTTTGGGGTGGGGAAACGCATGAGCGAGGAAGCAACGCCGGACGTGACGTGGGAAGAGATCGCGGACAGCTGGCGGCTGGACGAACTTCTCGAAGGCCGCATGCGGCCCACCACGAGCGACGACGTGCTGACGCTGATGACGATCGGGGCGCTGCGCGGCCGGCGGCCGCCACTGAGTGCGGCCGCGCGGCGCAAGGCCCTCGACGCCATGATGGCGGCGGCTGACGGCGGCGCGGGAGCCGAAGAGGACCAAACGCCGCGGGATCCTGCCCGTATCGAGCAGACTCGTCAGGCCGCGCTGCGTGCCCTCGAAGAGGCCCAGCAGCAAGCCGAGGAGTGACCAACCCCAGGCGGCCACCGCAAGGCGCGGACATGAGTGCCTTCGAACCGAGCACTATCGTTGACCAGGGCATGAGCGTTCGGAACCTCCTCGACACGGCCTTCGCGCAACCGGCCGCCCCGGCTACGCGTGACAGCGGCCTCACCTTCACCGCCCTGACCTCGGGCGCCTGGAAGGAGTTCCTTCTCGGTCCCGGCGCTGGGCCCGGCAGATCGGGATCCTGGGACGAGCAGCTGGCGGTGCTATGGAAGCGAGTGGTCGCCGAGTGCGGAGAGGCACAACGACTCGCGAACGAGCACGCCATCGACTGGGAGCTGGCTCCTCACGAGTCCAAGGCAGTCCTCGCGCTGTGCGGGCCGGACGACGTCATCATCGACGTCGCCGCGGCCGCACTGGCGACCCAGCGGGAGCAGTGGGAGCTCGAGCGGCGCTTCGCCCAAATCCATCGCCGCCTGCCCTCGGACCTGTCCGGCCTGGTGCCCGCGGACGTCGGCGCGCTGCGGTCCGGTCTGCTGGACGAGCAGGATTTCCGCACCAGCACCTACACCGTGCAACAGGAGCGAGCCGTGCGGTGGCTGCGCGCCCTGACCGGCACCGCCGCCTACCTGGCCGCCGTGCACATGGTCCCCGCCCCGCTCGCCCTGGACGTGGTCACCACCGCCCCGCTGGACGAACCGACCCGGGACGCTCTGCGACTGCCGGCCCCCTGGTCCCTCATCACGCACGACGCCGTCCCCCTGCGCGCGGCCCAAGCCGACGACGACGAGCTCGCCGCGCTGATCGAGGACGGCGTGTGCGTGGGACTGGAGCCAGTCATCCTCGGCGGCCTGCTCGCCTCCCAGCCCGATGGCCGGCTGGACACGACGTCCGGGTTCCTGCTCATCTCCTCCCTCGACGCGACGGGGAAGCGATGCCAGGTGCTGCAGCCGACCGCGTACGGCGACCACGGCGGCGGCCGCGTGCTGTACGGGTATGCCGCGCAGTTGGCGTTCGCCCGATGGACGCAGCCGCCCGCTCTGCCGGACCCCGGTCCGCGCCCCACGTCGCGCAGCTCCTTGGGCAGGATCGCCACGAGCGAGGCCGGGCGGGCTGGCGGCTTCCATGGGGTCCGTGTCCTGGACTTCACCCCTCCGCCCGAGGGACCGCCCGAGCAGCGCACGGCGCCAACCGGCTCGCGGGGGCCGCTCGTCGTCGGCACGTGGCGGCGGGCGCACTGGAAGCCCGGAGTGCGGATCGGGATCCGCGACAGTGACGGGCGGCTCGTCGGGCCGGTCTACAAGGACGGTGCGGTCGAGGGCGTCACGTTCACTCGTGAGCGCCGGTTCTTCCTCCGCGCGCGGGTCCGCGCCGACCTCCCCCTCGCACCCGCCACCCCGGTCTACCGGATCCCGAACCCCGGCGCTGCGAGCCGGTGATCTCATGTGAAAGAGAGAGCCGGTCGCGCCAGACGGTCGCGAGAGCGGGTTGCCGCGGCCGGAGGGCGGCTGATCACGCCTGAACCGGCGGAGTACACCCCCGGACGCAGCGCACGGGGGGACGCGGCGTCCAGGGGGACTGCTCGACAAAGTACCGCGCCAACCGGCCGCTTATCGCACATATCGGGGAATCCCATCACGCGTCGGCGCGCAGCGCGGGTTCGTGGACGGGAAGCAGTGGGCGAGGAGGTCGGATCAACTGGCGGCCGGCGTGTGCAGTGGGTGCACGGCCTGCCCGCGTGCGTCGGGCAACGGGACGTGTTCGGCGCACAGGATCCGCAGGCGCAGTGGCGGGTGCGTGCGCAGGCCCCGCACCGTCACCCAGATCCGGGGCAGTACGGCGCGGGCGCGGTCACGTTCGAGGTCCTCGCGCCACATGTCGGCTACGGCGGTCCGGCCGCAGACGCGGGCGGCTGCGAGGTCGCAGGCGAGTTCGCCCCACCAGAAGAACAGGGTGTTCAGCGCCCAGGCGGCGGCTGCGGTCAGGGCGAAGGCGGGCAGGGGCAGCAGGCCCGCGGCCAGGCCGGCCACCGCGACGGCGGCGGACTCGGCGGCGATGCGCTTGCCGGTGTCGCGGCGCTGGAGGTGGGCGAGTTCGTGCTCCAGGACCGCGGGGAGGTGGTTGGTGTGTCGGGGGTGGAGCCACCGCATGCCGAGCCACACGTGGCCTCGGCGGCCGTGGCCGGTGGAGCGGGCGTCGGCCCAGCTGCCGGTCTCGCTGGAAGTGGCCAGGGTGACCTTCTTCAGTCCGCGCTCGGCAGTGGTGCGGCGTACGTGCTCGGTGGTCTGCCGCATCCGGGTGGCGATGTGGCGGTACGTGTCGCTGTCGGACGGGTCGGGCTTGCGGCTTGCGTGGGCCTGCCAGGTCAACGCCTGGGCTGACGGCCCCATGGCGATCGCCGACTTCTGCCGGGCGCGGCCCTGCACCGCCCACAGTCCGCCGGCCGCCGCCGCCACGCCGACGGCGATGCCGGCCGCCGGTCCGCGCAGCTGTGTCATGACGGCCTCGCTGATGATCGCCGTCGCCACCATGGCCTGCCCGGCGTGGCGTTGCAGCATCTCCCCCAGTGTCATGGTGATCACCGTAGTCGGATGCCGGAGCGTCGGACGGGGCCGGGGACGGCCGCCTGGTCAGGTCTGTTCGTCGGGGAAGAGCCGCCGCGCCATCTCGATCACGAAGGCTGAGGGCCCCAACGACATCCAGTATCCGTTCCTGGTCTCGTACCCGGGGCCGACGATCATGGTCACGGTCGACTCGGCACGGGTGAGGGCGACGTAGAAGGTGCGCCTCTGCTCCGCGAGCTCCGTCTCCGTGGGTTTCCGCCACTGCTTCCCGCTCGGGACATCACGCGGAATGATGCCCTGGAGGAGGCCCGGCAGGATCACGGTGTCGAACTCTCGGCCCTTGGCTGCGTGGTAGGTGGCGAGCAGTACCTTCCCGATGACTTCCTCGCCGCGCGCGAGGTCCTGCAGCAGAAAGTCCTTGGACCTGCACAGGTCGGCCATGCGGTCGAGGCTGCTCGTGTTGTCCTGGTCGGGGTGTCCCGCGGCTATCTCGTCAAGAGCCAAGCCGGCGCGCAGCTGCTCCAGCCAGGCGAGGGCAGGGGCTTCGGCTGGGTAGAGCTCCTCGGGGTCGAGGCACAGTTGCAGAGCCCTGGGCACGAAGAGCCGCGAGGGGGACGGGGCGAGCTGGGCCTCGGTACGCAGCGTGGTGAAGGCGCGGGCCAGGGAGGCAAGTGACGGCGCCTGCGTACGGCGCAGCATGTCGGCGCGATCGGCGCCGGATGCGGTGTGGATCTGGTAGTTGGTGACGGCGCGGCTGGCGCACCGCTGGACGAAGCGGGAAAGGCTGCCGGCGGGGAGCTTGTCGTCACCTTCGTGCCGGAAGTCCAGCTCGCGTCGGGTGAGCTCGCTGCGGACTTCGTCGAGCAGGCGACCGCGAGCGGGGTAGAGGATGGCGATCCGCTCGGGGCTGATGCCCTTGTTCTGCGCCTGTTCGACCAGGTCGCAGGTCACTCGGGCGTGGTCCGCGAGCCCTCCCTCGACCTGTTCGAGGTTGACGTCGCCTGGGGGTGCCCCTTCGCGGGCGAGGCGGCCTCGGGAAAGGCCGAGGGCGGCTTCGGCGGCGGTGATGATGTCCTGGCCGCTGCGGTAGTTGACCTCGAGTTCGAGATCGCGGAAGTCCGCTCGGCCTGCCAGCTCGGTCAGGTACTTGGCGTCGGCTCCGGTGAATCCGTAGACAGACTGGTCGGTGTCCCCGACGGCGAAGACGGTGATGCCGGCCAGGTCGCGCAGCGCGAGCACGAGTTCGTGGAGGACTCCGCCGAGGTCCTGGTACTCGTCGACGACGAGGTGGGGAAAGCGGGAGCGCAGGAGGTCGCGGACATGTGCGTGCTCCCTGACGATGTGCACGGCCCGGGTGACCATGGCCTCGAAGTCGATCTCGCCTCTGAGGATGAGCTGTTCCTCGTAGAGGCGTGCCGCCTGGACTTCCCGCGGGTCGAAGCTGTCCAGGTCCTCGTTGCAGGCCAGGGCCCGGCGAATCCGGGTGCTCTGGGGCATGCGGTGCTGGGCGAGGACCTCGCCGATGCCGGCCTGGTCGAAGCACCGCTGCAGAAGCGCTTCGGTGGCCGCCTTGTTGAGGACCTGTCCTGCTTGAGGTGCCGACTGCCCGGTCAGGTGTGCGAAGGCGCGGAGGATCTCGTTCAGGCAAAAGGCGTGCACGGTGGAGCAGGTGATCCGCCCTTCGGCGCGCACGCCGCTGCGCAGGACGCGGCGGCGGATCTCCTCGGCCGCCGCGTTGGTGTAGGTGATGCAGGCCACGCCGCGGAAGGCCGAGATCTGCGTCTGGAGCACGTAGGCGATCCGGGCGACGAGGGTGCGTGTCTTCCCGCTTCCGGGCCCGGCCCGCAGTACGACGTTGCCGTCGTGGAGAACGGCGGTCCGCTGCCTGGGGTGCAGACTGTCGAGCTCTGCGAGCAGGGTGTCACTGACCTGCATCGCTGCCCTGCCCGTTGGCCTGTGGCGCCGTGTGGCCGGTGAGTAGTGAGGTTCCGCGGGCCGCGCGGCTGATGCGTTCCATGGCCAGGAAGAGGTAGGACGCCGTGCCCAGGCGGCGCAGGGCGTGCTCGTCCAGGGGGACAAGGTCGTCCGTGATGTTGGCTTCGGACCGGATCCGGGCGTCCAGGTCGACCTGGGCGATGTGCGCGGCGAGGCGCTGGGCGAAGCGGCCCTTGCCGAGGTCGCCGATGCGCTTGAGCATCTTCTTCCGCAGCTCGGGGTCGATCGTCGTGTTCAGCTCGTTGGCGACCCCGCGGCTCACGTCGTCGATCGCGGTGGCGTTGCCGTTCAGCTCCTTGAAGGCTTGGATGATCTCCTCGCCGAACATGGAGCACAGGTCGGTCTCCAGGGTCTGGGCGCCGACGTAGACGCCGTGGTCCTGGAGTTCTGAGGCGAGGGGATCGCGGGTCGTTTGGTAGTCGGCCGCGCCGGTTTCCGGCAGGCGGGCAATCTGGTCGCGGAGCGCCTTGCCGCGGGCTTCGTCGGGGTGGAGGTTCGCGCCTCGCTTGAGGCCGGCTTCCCGTCGGCCGCGCTTGTCGCGGGCGGCGTCTCCGTCGGTGATGACCACGTGGGGGGTGTCGAGGCCCTTCGGGCCGAGGAGTGCCCGGTAGGGCTTGAAGTCGGTGCCGTGGACGCTGGCCACCACGGTGCCGTAGGCGTCGAGGTCGAAGCCGGCGGCTTCGGCCAGGGCGGGGAGGATGTACAGCTCGGCCAGTCCTTCGACCAGGACGACGGCGGAGGCGAAGAGGACCTCGGCGCGGCTGACGTCGAGGTAGCGCTCCAGGTCCGCGGCCTGCTCGCTGGTGACGGGGAGGGCGGACGTTGTGGCACCGGTAGTGCCGTTCTCCGTTGCGCGCAGCACGATGAAGGAGCGGACCGGGGCGACGGCGGCGATGTGCGGACTGTGGGTGGTGAGGACGAGCGACGGTCCGCTGCGCAGCAGGTACCCGAAGAGGTGCCGCTGGAGGGTGACGTGGAGGTGGGCTTCGGGCTCCTCCACGGCGACGAGGGTGGCGATGAATTCCTCGTCGTCTCGCTGCTGGCTGAGGGCTTCGAGCAGCAGGCCGAGGTAGATGACGTTGGCGCTGCCCAGGCTGGTGTCGGAGATGCTTCTGCGGCGTGCCGTGTCGAAGAAGAGGCGTACGGCGCGGATCAGTTCGTCCGGCTTGGAGGAGGCGAACCCCAGGGTGGGTTGGACCGCCAGGCGCGGCCCGAACATCGCGCCGAGCCGGTCCGTCAGGTGTCCTTCCAGCTTGGCGACGTTGTCGTCCTTGGTGAGCTGGTCGACTGCCGTGGCCATGGCCGAGGCGGTGGCTTCCAGGTTGACCGGGTCAAGGGGGAGCCGTTCGAGGAGGTCCCTCATAGGGCTGCGGCGCCAGTTGTGCAGGTCTGCCTCGGCGTCTCGCAGGGCCGGCAGGACGCGCAGGGCAACTTCGCGGCGGATGGCGCGCACGTCGTTGGTCTCGCGGTCGCCGGCGAAGACGACGACGTCGTAGTCCTTCGCGGTCAGCGGCCGGCCGGTCGGCTGCACGCGGGAGCCATCGGCCGTTGCCACCTCCGTCCGCGGGGCGAAGCGGTAGGTCAGCCGGGCTACGTAGGGGTCGAAGTCCACCGCGGCGCTGGACAGAATGCTCTTGGCGTCGGCGTCGTCGTCGAAGCCTCGGAGTTCGACCACGATGGTCACTTCGGCTCCGCCGGCCAGGCCCGCGGGGTGTCCTTCCCAGATGTCTTCCTCGCGCAGCATGCGCCGTGCGTCGGAGATGGACGGGTCGAGGACCAGGCGGATCGCTTCCAGCAGGTTCGACTTGCCGACGCCGTTCTCGCCGACGACTACGGCGTGGGCGGGGAAGTCGTCGATGACCAGGTGCCGGAAGTTGCGGAAGTTGCGTATCTCGATCCGCGAAATGTGCAGGCCCATTGATCCCCTTGGCGATCTGGTGCGATGTGGTGATTCATCATTCCAGGACCGTCCACGCCGGTGGGCCCTTTCTCAGCGTCCGGTGGTCTGCCGGCCCCGCCGGTGCGATCTCTGCGGCTGTGCCGGTCGAGTCGCTAGTCGGGCCCGGGGTCGGCGTGGATGTTCAGGTCGGCGAGCAGGGCGCGGCGTTCGCGTTCCTCTCGGTTCAGGAGTTCCGCGAGGATCAGCGGATCACGGCGGGAGGTGATCGCATCGCGTACGACGGAGGCGAGGACGTCGGGCGGCAGGGCCTCAGCCTGGGTGGTGGAGCTGCCGGTGAAGGAGCGGTTGTCGGTGGTTTTCGTGGGGGCGGTCGGCAGCCGGTGTTCCTCGATCTGCTGCTCGGTGACTGCCAGGCGCTCGAAGACGACTTCCGAACCGGGGGCGTCCACGGTGGCGAACGCCGCGACGTCCTCCGCGAGCGCGGAGAACAGGTGCACCCCGCTCGGATCCCAGTCCGATACGACGAACACCCTCACGGGCCGGGGATCGGCGGCCATGCGCAGCGCCGCGGTCCGTTTCGCCGGCAGGCCGCTGAACCCGCTGCCCGAGTACACAGGCACTCCGTACGGGTCGGCCACAGCGCGGAGCTGGTTGACCATCCCCGCTGTCTCCGACCACACCTCCAGCCGGATCGGCTGGCCTGTCTGCCGGTCCAGCCGGTAGCCGTCCGCAGCCTGCCGCAGCGCGGCATGGAAGTCGTCGGGGCCGGCGTAGAAGACGGGTTCCGCTTTCAATTCGGTGTCGTCGCGGAGCGCTTCCCAGGGGATTCGGCCCGACCGGCGGCCCATCCCGATCACCTCGATCAGCCGCTTGTAGGTACGGGACTCCTTGGCCAGTACCCCGTCGGAGATCAGCGAGTACCAGACCTGCCTGATCGTGAGGGGCAGGTGGTCCGTGTATCGGTTCAGGACCCGGTCCACGGCCGCGAGCAGTTCCAGCGAGGACGCCTGGGGCTTCCAGCACGGCTGGTATCCGCGTGAGCGCCGATTGGGCATGGTCACCTCCCGACGGCGAAAGGGACGCCATGGCGTCCCTTTCAACGATCGCCGCACAGAACGCAAGATGCCAGGCCCCTTCCTGCCCCTTCCCGAATGGGCGACATCCGGGGCGACCTGGTGTCGACTGCCTCGTTGACAGGCCATGACGGACTTCAAGGAGTGGATGGCGCAGGTCGCGGCTGTACCCGGCCCGAGCGAGGAGCGGCTGGCGCAGTTGCACGGCGTGGACGGGATCGACGGCCTCACCGAAGGAGAGGCCCAGGCGTGGCTTCTGCGGGTCATGGTCGACTACCGACGCGAGCCCATCGGCTGGCAGGCCCGCGTGATGGTGGGACGCGCCGGACCCGAGTGCACAGGCCCGGTCGTTGTCCCGGCCGGCAGCCGGTTCCCCCAGGCGGTCACGGCCGTGATGGACCAGGCGCAGGACCTCGCCAACATCACACGCAGGCCCGTACGGGTCATCCACGGCGTCGATGGCAAGCCGGACCGGTTCCTTCCCACCCTGGCGAAGTTCGCGCCCGACATGACCGGCTTCACCTCGCCAGTGTGGGCCGCGATCCCCGAACCCATGGAGGACCCAGTCCCGTCCTGAGAACCGGACGCCGCACCGGCTGTACCGGAACTTCGATCCCCGGCTCCCTACGTCGGCTGACGACGGCGCCCAGTGTGGCGGCCGCACCTTGGCCGCCCCGCTACCGTGTGCGGGCATGGATGGCAGCCTTCCCCATGTTGATCCCGCCTCGGACCATCGCCTCTGTGGGATCTGCCCCGCCCTTCGGTTCCCGCGTACGGTCTTCGTCGTCTTCGATCGGCCGTGTCGCGAGGCCCCCTTCGACCCGGCTGACGGACATCGGTACACCCTCGACGGGAGGCCGGCCTGCGTTCACCCGCACAAGCTCGGCCTGCCGCCTGACCACACCGCGGCGCCGCGCGAGTCTGCGCCCATCGACGCTGGCCGTATGCAGGCGCGTACCCGGTGGTGGCCTTGGGGGCGCGGCCGGTAGGGCGGCGCGGCGGTTGGCAGCAGTTTCCGTTCGCCCGTTCTGCTAGCCGCTGGTACCAGCACCTAGCTACAGTGGTGTGTATGGGAAAGCAGACGAATATCCGGCTGGACGACGCCGTCAAGGCGGCCGCCGAGGACCGGGCCAAGCGCCGCGGACTGAGCCTGCAGGGCTACGTTGCCGACTTGATCGAGGCCGATGTGAACCAGTCCCGTGCCGCCTTCATGGCCGGCGCCGCGACGTTCCTGGCCCAGTATGCGGACACGTTCGAGGC
This sequence comes from Streptomyces sp. NBC_01426, assembly GCF_036231985.1. GTDB lineage: Bacteria > Actinomycetota > Actinomycetes > Streptomycetales > Streptomycetaceae > Streptomyces. The sequence continues at coordinate 772,019 of NZ_CP109502.1, read as the reverse complement.
GGAGGTCGGCGAGGACCGCTACCCCGGCCTCCCGGAGGGGCTGATGGAGAGCGCGCCGAGGGACGCCGCGTGAATCTCCGCATCGATCTCGCCTGGATCTTGGCTGTGGCGCAGCAGATCCCGGGTGACCCCCAGGTCGTCGACTACGGCGTGCCAGTAGCAGCTGAAGCACGTCATCGCGCGGAGGTCCTGGACCACGAGGTCTATCCCGAGCCCCACCACAAAGCCGCCGCGCTGCTGTGTGAACTGGCGAGGAACCCCAGCCTTGAGGTACGCAACCTCTTGTTCGCGGCCACGGTGACGGCGGCCTACCTGTCGGCATGCGGCCTCCCGGTCAGCCCTGGGCTGGACACCGTGATTCCCTTGGCCCGCGCCGCCCGGGACGGGCTCCCGGTGCGAGAGGTCGCCGCTCAGATCAAGACCTGGACAAGCTGATCGGGCATGGCCGTGGGCGAGCGTCGCCCGGCCATCAACACGCGTTTGGTCATGGACCGGAGTTCTTGCGATCGACGCATCGCGCAAGATCGGTCACGCGCCAGGGGGCGCCTGGTCGGTCTGTGGTCTGCCGACGAAGTTCGTGACCAGCGCGCGGATCGGGGAGCGGAGCTCGGACCACTCCTCGGTGGATCGGTGCTCCGCCTCCATCAGTTCAAGCACCTTTTCGAAGGACAGCAAGGCCACACGGCCGCGGCGTCGGCCCAGCGCGGTCCGGGCCTCCTGCAACGGAAGCTGCCTGACATCCGCGCCCTCGGCGCGGCGGTGCAGCGCGGTGATCCGGGTCAGCACGTTGAGTTTGCCCAGGATGCGGACGAGTTCTTGATCCGCCCATCTGCCGAGCACGGCTCGTCTGCCCTTCCAGACCGCGAACCCGACGCCAGCGATCCACGTCGGCAGCATCACGATGCGGATGGCCGGGGTCTGGGCCTGCGGGATCAAACCGCTGGCCAGAAGCATTCCGTACGGCCCCTGTGCCAAGGCGATGACCATGCACCACTGCAGCAGACCTGTCGGATACCAACGTAGGCGTCCGTCGGCGAGGGTCACCATCGCACCGACCAACGCCAGACCGACCAGGAGCAGCCAGGCGGCCTCTGCACTCACAGCTGTCATGTCACGCACATGCGGACTGTAGGCCCCGGCTCCGACAGCGGTGGCTGCGAGCGTCCCGCTCGCCTTCACCCCTGTCGCGGCTGAGCAGGACGGTTCAGGCTTCCGGGACGTCGTCGTGCTTGGGGCTGTCTGTATCGGGGGCGAGATGGTCCACCAGCATGAGCAGCATCTGCACGGCGAGGGCGCCGAGGAGGATGGCGACCCATCCCATGGTCCATGGCGTGCTGCGGGTGTCGAGCACGGTGGGCGTGAGCACCACCATGGCGGCGATCATGCCGCATGGAAGGACCCACTGCCGCCTCATGGCCGGCCGCCCGGCACGGTGCCGTCGGTCTGGCGCCCGCCCTCGGTGTCGTTGTCCGGGTGGTGCGGATGGTTTCGCCACGGAGCGGCCAAGCTCATGAGCTTCTGGAGCAGGTGCTCGGCCGTGTCACGGTCCTGGGCGTGTACGGCCTCGGCGTAGGACTTCTCCAGATCGTGGGCGGCTGTCCAGTCGTCCTCATACGCCTGGCGCCCCTCGGGGTACTGCTCGCGGCGCCGGTCGTCGAGCCGGTCCACGACGAACTGGTAGGCGCGTACGCCGGTCTGCAGGTCCAAAAGCATGCGGCGGATCTTTCCTTCCGGAGTGGGTGACCTGGTCGGCTGTGGGTCGGTCTACCGGCTGAGCGGTCGTGCGGCGCGGGCGCGCCGCGCCGCGCGGAATGCTTCGGCGGGATCGTCGCAGGCTCCGGGGGCGGGACGCCACTCATCGGCTCGCCTGAGCGTGAAGGGGTGCCACCGACCGTCGAGACCGGGCCGGATCTGGACGCCTGCGGTCGAGTCGGTGATCGCTCCGTCGGCGATGTCGATGATGCCGAAGGCGAAGGCGCGGGAGGCGCGGAGGGCCTCTGCAGCCTGTTCCAGGGTGCTCGGCGGGACCGTGGCTGCGGCGAGGGTGGCATGGGCGCCGGCCGGGCCGCCGTGGCGGTAGCCGATCATCATCGCGCGCAGCGTGGTTTCGCTGAGGCCAGTGGCGTCGGCGGCGGCGGGTAGCCGGTCGATGCCGTGAGGGCTGGCGAGGATTCGAACTGTGTCGGCGAGGTCGTCGTGGGGTGGGTCCGGGATGGCTGTCAGGAGCGCTCGGGCGCGATCGGCGGCGTCCTGGGTCATCCAGGCCAGGTCTTGGGCGCGGGGCCCGGGGAGGGGCGGGTCGTCGAGGTCGGTGGTGACCGGGACGATGGGATCGAGGTCGAGGTCGGGCGGGGAGTGCGGTGGCCGGTGGGCTGCCAGGGAGTAGAGCTGGTCGGCGCGGACGGTTCCGTCGTCGTCTGCCGGGAGGGTGCCGGGGTCGGTTTCGGCGATGAGGTCACGGACGAGGACGGCGAGGCTGCGGGCGGACATGCCGCGGGCGCCGAGCAGGATGGAGGCCGTGACGGCGAGGCGGTCGGTGACGGCGTGGCCGAGGGCGCCGCTGTGGTCGCACACGCGGCCGGCGTGGCCGGTGGGGCAGGAGCAGGCGAAGGTGATCTCTTCGGCTGCCGGGACGATGGCGATGCCGCCGGCATGGCCGGGGTCGGCGATGGCCGCAGGGACCCGGTTGGCCAGGAGGTCGGCGACGGCTTGGGCGTTGCCGGCGAGGCGGCCGGCGAGGGTGTCCCACTGAGTGTCGGTCAGTTCGGGCAGGAACAGGACGGCTTGGTGGGTGGCCTTCTTCGCGGTGACGGCGGCGGCCAGGCGCCCGGGTTGCGCGTGGATCTGCGCGACGCCGCCGTTGCGGTGGAGGTTGAGGCCCTTGCCGTAGGAGCCGGAGCCGTTGGTCGCCAGGTGGAATGCCTGCTTCCAGGCGGCCACGAGGGGGGCCATGTTGCGGGTGTTGCCGGAGCCGGTCATCGGGCGGCCAGGGCCACGAGCGCGTTGAGTTCGGTGTCGTCGAGGTCGGCGAGGGCGCTCTCGCCGGAGGTGAGGACCGCCTCGGTCAGGGCGCGTTTGCGGGCGAGGAGTTCGTTGATGTGGTCTTCCACGGTGCCCTCGGTGATCAGGTGGTGGACCTGGACGGTGCGGTGCTGGCCGATGCGGTGGGCGCGGTCGGTCGCCTGGTCCTCGACGGCGGGGTTCCAGGGCCGGTCGTAGTGGACGACGTGCTCGGCCCGGGTGAGGGTGAGTCCGGTGCCGGCCGCCTTGACCGACAGCACGAAGACCGGGGCCGGGTCCGGGTCGTTCTGGAAGGCGTCGACGAGGTCCTGGCGGCGGGCCGGGGGCGTTCCGCCGTGGAGGAAACGCACCGAGCGGCCGCGGGCCCGGAGGTGGTGCTCAAGGATGCGGCCCATCTGCACGTATCCCGTGAAGATCAGAGACGCTTCGCCGCGCTCGGCCAGGGTGGGCATGAGGTCGTCCAGGGCCGCCAGCTTGCCCGAGCGGCAGGCGAGGCCCGCCGGGTCGGCGTCCTCCAGCGGCTCCTTGAGGTAGAGGCTGGGGGTGTTGCAGATCTGGCGCAGGGCCTGGAGCAGTTTGAGGACGAGGCCGCGGCGCTGGATTCCGGTGCTGGTGGCGATCTTGTCCATGGTGTCGCGGACGGATGCCTCGTACAGGCCGATCTGTTCTTCGGTGAGGGCGACGATGCGGTGGTGGTGCACTTTGCCGGGCAGTTCGGGGGCGATGCCGGGGTCCGTCTTGCGCCGTCGCAGCATGAACGGGCCGACGAGCCGGGCGAGTTGCGCGGCGGCCGGTGAGGCGGAGTCCTTCTCCACGGCGCCGTAGCGGGTGCGGAAGGCTTTGCGGGTGCCGAAGAGGGAGGGGTTGGTCCAGTCGAGGATGGCCCACAGCTCGGTGATGTTGTTCTCCACCGGGGTGCCGGTGACCGCGATCCGGCCGCGGGCGGGCACGGTGCGCAGTGCCTTGGCAGTGGCCGAGGTGGGGTTCTTGATGTGCTGGGCCTCGTCCGCGATGACCAGTCCCCACTCGGCGGCGGCGAGGGAGGTGGTGTCACGGCGGACGGTGCCGTAGGTGGTGATGACGACTGTGTTGGGGTCGAGGGCGTCACGGTCGAGGGTCCGGCCGGCGCCGTGGTAGCGCACGACCGTGGTGGAGGGCGCGAAGCGGGTGATCTCGCGCTCCCAGTTCGCGATCAGGGAGGCCGGGCAGACCACTAGCGTCGGGCCGGCGGCGCGGGTGGTCTCGATGCGGTTCAGGTGCAGGGCGATGGTCGTCAGGGTCTTGCCGAGGCCCATGTCGTCCGCGAGCAGCGTGCCGAAGCCCAGGTCGACCATGTTCGCGAGCCAGGTCAGGGCGCGCTGCTGGTAGTGGCGCAGCGTCGCTTTCAGGGCGGCCGGCGGGGGCACGGCCCGGGTCTCGTCGGGGGCGCCGCGCAGCGTGCCGACCAGGGTGGCCAGGGCGCCGGCGGGCCGGGCTTCGAGGGCTTCGCCATTGAGGGTGAGGGTGCCGGACAGGGCCGCGGTCAGCGCGTCGAGGGATGGCAGGGGCGCGAGGTCTCGGGCGCGGGCGCGGCGAGCGGTGTCGGCGTCGACCAGGAGCCAGCGGCCTCGCAGTTGGATCAGCGGCCACGCGGCGTCGGCCAGCGCGGTCATCTCCTGCTCGGTCAGCGGGTCACCGTCGAGGTTGATGTGCCAGCGGCAGTCCACCAGGCGTTCCAGTGCGAGGTATCCGCCACCCGTCGGGGACTCGTCCTCGTCGCCGGGGTCGTGGGTGCCGATGACGGCGGTGGCGGTGAGGGCGCCGAGGAGGGTGGGGGGCCACTGCACGGTGATGCCGGACTCGGCGAGCGGGGCGGTGGCGTGGTCGTGGAGGCGGGCCAGGTCTGGGGCGGTCAGGGAGATGCGGTGGGGGCGTTCCTGGGCGGCGAGGTGCGCCAGGGGCGGGTAGTGGCGGGCGGCCCGGCGCAGCGCGCGGCGTACAGCGGGCAGGGCGGCGGGGGTGAGCTCGGCCCGGGTGTGCTGAGCCCCGTCCCAGACAGTGATCGCTGCAACGGTGTCCTGCTGGTCGGGGGCGGCGAGGTGCAGGACGGCAGGTGCGGACGGGACGGTGCCCGCGGTGTCGGGTTCCTTGATGCGCAGCACCAGGCGCGGGGTGGGGTGGGGATCGACGGTGTCCTCGATCGCGTCCGCCCACCTCCACAACTCGGGTGTCGCCTCGGCGTCCTGGCCGGCGGGCCCGGTGTGGGGGCCGGATCCCAGGAGGGTGGGGGTGCCGGGGGTGCGGAGCATGGTGTCGGCGACGGCGTCGAGCAGGGGCCACACCGCGTGTTCGGGGGACGGGACGCGGATGGGGTTGGTACCGGCGAGGAGGCAGTGTCCTTCGGGGGCCATCAGCGCGGCGACGTCGGTGACGGCGGTGTGCAGGGCTTCGGTGATCGGGCCGATGCGCCAGCAGCCCTGGCCTTGGTCGGTCAGGGCGGGGTGGACGCGCTGCTGCGCCACGCACGTGAGGGCCAGGCGCAGAGGGTGGCGCCATCCGGTGACCGAGGCGTGCTCTCCCTGGCGGGGATCGAGGATCAGGGGGAGGGCGAGTCGGAGCGGGACGGCCATGCCGGTCACGGTGGCGCGGCGCGGCATGATGCCACCGGTCCCGGCCAGGACGAGGTCGCGGGTGACCGGCTGAAGGGGCGCCGGCAGTAGTTCGAGGTCGGGGAGCGGTACGCCGTCGGGCCGGAAGATCATCCAGGTGCTGTGGGCGGGGTGGCGGGCGGGCAGCAGGGTGAGCGCCACGCCGTCGGCCAGGGCCTGCTCGAGGACGTGGTGCGCGCGGAACAACTCGGCTGCGCTGGCGGGAACGGCGGGGGGTGGCTCCTGTGTACGGGCGAGGCCGAGCGGTGGAAGCAGCGCCGGGGCGTTGGACGGGGTGGGAGGCTCGGGCGCGGGAGCTGGGGGGACGTCGGCGGCCAGTGCTTGCTGAAGCATTTCCAGGAGGCTGCTGGCCGCGGCCGCGCGGGCGCTCTGTTTGCTCGTTCCCTCTCCCGTCGCGGCGAGTTTCTGCCCGCGGTGGACGGCGGTGACTGTGGCGGTGAAGGCGGAAGCGGCCCCCGTGACCCGGAAGTCGGGTGTCGTGGTGTGCCCGGCCTGGGCGAACTCGTGAAGGACCGAGATGGGGCTGCGGCCCGCAGCGGGTGCCGAGCCGGCGCGAGGTGCCGGGGCTGGCGGCGGGACGGCGGGGCTGGCAGATGCGCCCCATGCCTCTACGGCACGGTCGGCGAGCGGGTCGGGAAGGCCGGCGATCGCCGCGATGAGCGTGGTCATGGCCTGCTGCCGGGCGCCCTTGCGGGTGCGGGAGCACTGAATGCTGCCGCTGATCTGCTGGTCGTCGACCGTGAGCGTGGCCTGCGCGTGAAAGCCGTCCTGGCTCCCGGCGTCCTGGCCCTCGCGGACGGTCGCCGCCGGCAGCCGGAGCAGCTGAGCGTGCATGGAGATGATGCTCGGCGCCAGTTCCGGGCTGGCGGTGACCGTGGTGAGCGCTGCACGGCGAACCGCCGCCCAGACCTCCGAGCCGGGGGTCTCCAGGAGCAGCACCCGCAGGTCGGATACCTCCAGGCGGCCCTGAGTGAGCCGGCGCGCCGCTTCGGCGGCCGCCGCCGCGGCACGGTTGGCGCGGCATCGCGCGCGATGCCGCGCTTCAGTGCTGCGCGGAAGGCGTCGGTACTCATCGAGGAGGTGCCGTCGGCACGGGGTGCGGTGCGTGAGGCGGGGATGCCGGGTCCGGACGTACGAGCGGCCAGCGCTGCGGGGCTGATGGGCTGCAGGCGGTCGATGGACAAAGAGCACTCCCCCAGTAACCGGACGCCGTCGAGACCGCCCCCATTGTCACCTGCGGGTGCGTCAGCTCGGTGCCATACACACGCCAGGCAGCCTCGTCCGTCACCGTCCGAGGAGGCGGTCAAGGCCAAACGTGTGTTGCGTATTCATATTTCAGGATGTACTTTGGTCGTATCGAGCCGGGCTCTCCGGCTTCTTTCCCTTCCTCCTCCACCGCATCAGCGCGGCCGTACTCGGCTACGGCTGCACGGAAAGGCGCGTTTGCCATGTCCAGGAAGCCCCGCGACTTCACGTTCTCCGCTCCCCTCGTTTCGGCGGACGATCCACACGCCAACACCATCGCCGCCGCCATCGTGGCGATCGAGGCCCAGTGCGGTGAACAGGAGGGGTGGAACCGTCCCTCCCGCCTCTTCACGCTGCGGCTGCTGCCCGGCGATCGGGTGGAGACGGCTCTGTATCCCGAGGCCATCTGGAACCCCGGCGGCGTCAACCCCGCTGATGCCTTGAGTGGGTTGAGCAGCTCGCTGCCGCCCGTCCCGGACCTTCTCCTGCCCGCCGACGCGGCTCAGGCGCCCGTCTGCGCGGTCGGGTTCATGTTTGAGGGCTGGATGCGCGACACGACCGTCCCGCTGCCCCCGGCGGTGGAGCGGCTCCGGCAGACGGGCATGCGGGTGAACCATCTGCTGCCCAACCGGCGGGAAGTCCGGCTCGTGCACGCCGTCGATCTCAACCAGCGCACCTTCCACGTGAAGCGTCAGCGGGGTGGAGAGGCGGACGTACGGGTCGCCGGTGGGCGGGACGACGCGGCGGGGCCGGAAGGAACCGTCTCCGTCGCACTGGCCCGCATCATGCACGCCATGCGCAACGGCGAACAGGTCATTCCCGGTCGGCCCGCCTGATCATCACCCGTCCCGGCCGCGGGACAACCCTCCCGGCGGCCGGGCCCCACCCAAGGAGTGCCATGCACCCGTTCCCCATGCTGTTCCGCTTCATCGCGAGCGGCGCCACGCCCGAGAACGCCTTCGCCCTCTACGCCGCCGCAGACCGAGAACTCCCGGTCGACCTGTTCTCGCCCCGCGCGGACCTGACGAAGGTGGACCGCGTCACCGTCGTACGCGAACGCGCCGCGCTGCACGCCGTCGCGGCGGGCTACTTCAACGCCTCCCACGACCCATCGTCGCCCTCCGACGGAGAACCCCTGAACGAAGACGATGCCGAGTGGCTGGCCGACCGCCTGATCGAGGATGACGCCCCGTGCGTCCGGCTGGGCGGCGCCGGAGCGCTGCTGCTCGATGCCGCCGGACCCGAGCCGAGCTGGCTCTTCTTCGGCTGGAGCACCCGGGCCGAGTGACCGGCCTTCGTGGCTCGGTGTCGTGGAGATCCACGGCACCGGGCCACCCTCGCGTTGTGGTCACTGCGAGTCGTCGTCGATGCCTTCCAGTGCAGGGGGCGCCTGCCATTTCAGGGTGTCCAACGGCCGCGGCAGGCGCTGGCCCGAGCCGGGCACGGGCGTCATCACGGCGGATGCCTCGTCGCTGAACAAGGCGACGGGCATGCCCGAAGTGTGAGCGGACGCGGGTGCTGCCGTGCCTGATGTCTTCGTGGTGGTCATCTGCTCCCCCTGATGCGTCGCGGGCCCTACCCGCTCCAAGGCCGGCACATGGGCCGGCTGCGAAAGCGTACCCAGATTCGAATCTACGGTCCGAGAGGATTTCCCTGGGCCGTGCCTGCAGGTCAGGCTCTCTTCGCTGCTGATCGGCTGCAAGGCGGCACTCCGCCCTTCAGCGGCGCCGCGGGCACACGTTCGCTGTCTCGGCCTTCCGGATCCGCCGCGCCGGGGCCCGCTGCTCTCACCGCTCGCCCGCCGCCACGCGGACAGCGCCCGAGTACGGCAAGACCGGCCGCAGCTCGTACAACCGGCCTGTCCCGGCCCTGCCGGTGCCCGAGGCCGACCCGGCGCTCTTGCCGACGACGTGGGTCATCTCGTCCAGGAGCAGCACGGACGGCTTGAGTGGCGCCAAGACGACGTCCACGGCCGGCCCTCGATCACGGACCGCTCGCGCCAGTTGGTGGAGCTCTTCGTGGCCGCGATGGTCGGCCCGAAGCTGGTCCTCGTCCATGAACACGGTCATCCGGCCTTCCGTGGTGTCTGCGAACGGTCCGAACGTCTGCTCGGCGGCGGCTGGCCCGAGTTCGCGGCATTCGACGGTGTGCAGGGCGCGCCTCAGCACGGCCGCGAGCTGGCCAGCATCGGCGTCAGCCGGCAGCGGCGTCTTCCCGCGCCCCAGGGGGCCTATGAACATGGCCAGGTCGGGCAGTTGCTCACTCATCGTGGGGCTCTCCTTCTTGCAAGGGTCGACGGGGATCAGACCTGGTCGAGGTGGCGTTCGTACCAGGCGGTCAGGTGGGCGGGGTCCTGGGGCATCGTCTTGATCAGGCGGAGGAGTCCTTCGCGGACGGGGCGGACCTCCGTGCAGGCCAGGGCGGAAAGGTCGGTGGTGCGCAGGGCTGCGAAGCCGGCTACGTGGCGCTCTTCGACAGTGCGCGCGCCGGTGAGGCTGTCGGCTGCGGCGAGGTAGCGGGTGACGAACGGGTCGAGCGCTGCGCGGTGGGCGGCGAGGTGGCGGAGGTAGGTGGGGCTGTCGACCGCGGCGGTGTTGGCGGCTTCGCCGTGGTGGGGTGAGGGGAGCTCGAACCAGTCGCTGATGAGAGCGGTGAGGGTGGCCGGGTAGTCGCGCGGGGTGTCGGAGTGAGGATCGGTGCGCCAGTGGCCGTCGGTTGCTCCCTGGGTGAGGCCGACGCGGTCGTGGAGGCGGCCGAGGACGCTGGCGAGGGTGAAGAACCCCAGGACGTGATCGGCTCCGGCGATGACGGACCGGATCGTGGGCTCGACCGCGGCCGACACCGTACTGGGCAGCAGGAGGCGCTGCTTGCGGTGCTCGCGCTGGAAGGGCAGGCAGACCGCCGCCTCGATCGCGGTGTGTTCGGCCAGCAGGACGGCGGCGCTCTGCGAGGGGGCGGCCTCGCGTTCCCATTCCATGGTGTCGTCCTCGTCGGCGAGGTCGCTCAGGCCGAGTGCTTCCAGGCTGACGCGGTAGACGCCGGTGGTGCTGGCGGTCAGGGTCAGGGTGCCGTCGCGGTCGGGCAGCTGCTGCCTGTGCTGAAGCGTGCCGTCGGCCTCATTGGGGTTCCAGTCCAGACGACTGGTGGGGCGGGTCGCGGCGGCGAGCGCCCAGTCGAGCAGGTGGACGAGTTCTTCCTGGCCGGCGTTGACGAGGTCGGCGCGCGAGGTGTCGGAGGATCGGCTGGAGAAGTGCCTGCCGAGGCGCTGGAGTGCGTCCTCGGGGAGGTCGGTGACTTTCTCGGCGCCGGGCGGGAGGCAGGGGTCGGTGCCGTGGACGGTGCCTTGGGGATACGTGCGGCAGCTGCCTGCCCAGCCACCGGAGGCGTAGACGCTGGCGTGGGCGGGGTCGGCGAGGACGTGGGTGGCGACGTCGAGAACGTGCTCGGCGGCCTGGACAAGGACGGGGGCGGTGCTCAGGCCGGTGAGGTGGCACAGGGCGCGGGCGGCGCGGTGGTCGGCGGCGCTGGAGGGGGCGTGGGCGGGTTCGATCTCGGTGAGGAGGTCGAGCACAGCAGTGCGCGGGTCCATCGGGCCCGGGGCGGGGATCGGGCCGGCGGGCCACAGCGCCAGGGGCAGGGACCGAGAGGTCCACAACGGCAGGACGGTGGGGGTGGCCTCGCACGCCTCGATCAGGTGGAGGTCGCCGTGGTGGCGGGTGGTGAACAGGTGGACGTGACCGCTCCCGCGGGTGAGGGCGTCGACAAGCCGGATCCGGCGCAAGGTGGCGCAGAGGTGGTCGCAGGCGCCGGCGAGTTCGGCGTCCTCGGTGGCGGTGTGCTCGGCCTCGCCGGGGAGCTGGGGGATCCAGTGCGGCATGAGGCTGCTCTGGTCGGCGGTCCGGCGTCCGAGGGCAGCACGCCAGTCGCTCTCGCTGATTTCGGCGAGGAGCATCTTCGTTCCGGGCAAGGTCAGGATGATCCCGTCTCGCCGGCTGGCCCAGCGCAGTCCTGCGACGCCGGTCCCGCCCTGCCGGTAGGCGAGGGCGTCGATCCACCGATCTACCTGGGAGGGCGCGATCCTCACCACCAGTTCGTCGGTGCGGGGGGTGAGACTGCGGATGCCGAACGGGCCGCCGGTGAGTATGGGGCGGTGGCGGCCGTAGGCGGTGATGAGTGCCTGGAAGACCCGTGCCTCGCCTCGGGCCTGTCCGGGGGTGGGCGCCGAGATGAGGTGCTGGGCGTCCGTGAGCTCGGCTCGGGCGGTCTCCTCGGACTCACCCGTGGCCATCTGGCGCAGGGCGACCGGGTCAAGGACCGCGTCGGTCGTGCGAAGGCCCCACTGCTGTCGGGGCATGTACGGGGTGAGGGTGTCAGGCACGTGCAACTCCCGCTGTGAGGTCCGCTGTCACCTGCTACAGGTGTGCGGACGACGCGCGGTGTGACAGTCGGAGCAAACGAGTTTCCAAGCTCGTTCGGACGCTGGGCGAAGGGTGCGTCGCACTGGGCGTTGAGCGAGTCCCATCGCAGGCTGCCGGCTTGCTTTCGTCTCACCGACGATTGCGTACGCCGTCCAGGGGGTTGTCGCCTCTCGCTCCTGACCGCGGAAGAGCCCGGGCAGGGTCGGCCAGAACGCCGACCCTGTGTAGTTCTCCGCGCCTCTCACGGACCGCTGCCCATGCCGCGCAGCTCCGGCTCTCAGCTGAAGATGTCGAGGACGTCCAGCCAGGAGCCGTCGTCGGCGGAGCGGGGCCGCATCGCGCGCGGCTCCGGGTAGGTGGCTGCTGCAGCTCGAGCACGGACGACCTCCGGCCCGCCGCACGCCTCGACCGCGAAGGCGCCGAAAACCTTGGCGAAGGCGGCGGGGTCGCGAAACTCCACGCCGAACGCCCGGCCGTCTTGGAGCGGAACCCACACCACCCGGTCGAACCGTATCCACTCCAGCACCGGCTGGTCGTCGGCAGTCGACCGCCCTTCGAGCCACAGTCGCGCCACGTGCAGCAGGTTCACCTGCTCCATCGCCAGCCGCTTGCGCCGCACACGCAGTTCGCGCGTCGTCAGCGTGATCCGCTGGTCCTTCTTCGGATACCAGACGACGCCGATCCCGAACGGCACCCACAGCAGGATCCCGATCATCGGCCAGACCAGAGCGTCGCCCCACGATCGGACCAGGCCCCCGTCCATCAGGTACAGGGCCCCGAAGACCACAACCCACTTCGCCGTCATCCGCCAGAACCCAGTGCCCTGCCGGTACAGGACCCGCCGCTTCCCCCTCATCGTCATGCCCGCACGCTATCCGCCTCACCGCGGAAGGCGGTGACGTCCCCCGTCGGGTTCAGACTTGCCGGACGCTCAGGGAGCGGGCGGGGCGAGGGTTCGATGCCCGTGGGCGTAGCTGAGCAGGTACAGCGCCGCCTGGAGGATGAGCGCGACGCGGTGCTTGGGCGGGGTGTCGATCAGGCCGTGGCAAACGTCGTTGCGCAGGTTCATCCCGCGGTCGGGGTCGACCAGGAGCAACTCCAGGGCGCGGCTCCAGTCCGCGGGATACCCGGCGGCCGGCATGCTGCGGAGGAGTCCTCCCAGCTGGTCGACGGTCCCGGGGGACTCGCCCTTGGCCACGGACAAGATCGAGACTTGCCAGCGCAGGAGCTGTCTGAGGATCTGCTCCACCTGAGGCAGGGCGATGCATACCGCTGCGTCGAACTCCCCCAGCCAGAAGTACCGGAAGGCGTAGGCCAGCGTTCGGGCGCGCGCCTCCGGCAAGACGGCGCCATGGGCGAGGGCGCCGATCAGCTCGGCCTCGTCCGGATCGAAGCGCTCGTGGATGTGGTCGAGCTGATGGGCGGCGAGGTGCCCGAGGAAGTCCATCGCGAGGACCTGCAGTCCGACGAGGTGGTCGTCGGCGGCGGCGACGGGCGGAGCGACCTGGACGGGTCCGGCGGTGTTGATGCGCGTGCGCGGGATCCGGAGCAGACCGTCCAGGAGGCCCACGTCGTCGGGGTGCTCGCGCATCGCCGGATGGGCGTCTTGCGCGGTTCGCCACAGTGCGTCTCGCAGGCTTGGGGCGGCGTCGACGTGCGCCCGGGCCCCGGCGAAAAGTCCCGGCGGGGGGATGAGCGGGCGACGGATTCGAGTCCATCCCAGGGAGTCCGGATCGGTCTGTTGCAGGGCCATCTCGGCACGCACCCTCAGCTCGGGCAGACCTCGATCCCGCGCGATGGTCGCGGCCTGGGTCAGCAGGTTGTGGCGACGGAACCCCGTGTCGGCATCGGCGGCGTCGAGGAGGGCGCTGACGATCTCGGTGTCGATGCCGACTCGGCGGAACTCGGACGCTTCTGCCCGTATCAGCTTGAGGAATCCGACGCGGGCGTGCACATCGCCGGCGTACCGACGGGCGGCGCGTTCTGCGAAGTCGGTGATGTCGTAGCGCTGGACACGCAGCCCCTCCAGGAGATCAGCCATGATCGCCGTCTCGTCCTCGGGAGCGGCAAGGACTCGCTCGGCCAGGGCGACCGTGTCGTCGGTGACGCGCTTGCACAGGTCGGTCTGGTTATAGGTCCGGGCGAGGTCTCCGGCCCAGCGCAGACACTCGGTCGCACCCACCAGGCCGGGGAAGCGCTTGCGGGCGGCGAGCAAAATCGGCACCGCGTCCAGGTACCCGGCGGCCGCGCCCCGGATGCGGTCGACCTTGCGACCGTGTCCTGCGACGAGCAGAAGGTGATGGAGGCGTCCCCGGACAAAGGAGTTGGTCACGGCCTCGGCGTACGCGCTCCAGGTCTCCATCTGGTCGGCGGCGACGTCGGACAGGCCCGCAGGCGGCCGGCCGAGGACGATCCCGGTGAACGTCTGCGCCCTGCCAGTCCCGGCGGGTCGGAGACGCAGCGCGGCGAGTAGCGCATCGCGCTGCTGCTCGGCGGCCGCGTTCGTGCCGGTGTCCGCGGCCGCGAGGACGGCGGCGATGTCCTCGCAGGAAGCGGCGTTCGCCGCCGCTTCCGTGAGCACGTCGAGCACACACGGTTCTACTTGCGGCATGGGCGCCTCACTTCCTCCGTCGCCAGTATCGGTACGACTTCGGACCGGGCCCACTGCTTTTCCGGAGTTCGTCAACGCTCACGCCGTCGGCGCAGCATGCGGAGGGTGTCTACCCATCGGCGTTGCCGGGGCGCGCGGGGCGCGGGGGGCGCGGGGGGCAGCTGTGGGGGCGGGGGAATCGTGGGCGGGGCCACAGGTGGAGGTGGGAAGGCCGGCGCGAGGTTCGCGGACGAGGCGACGGACGGGGTCACGTTCCCGCGCGGGGGTGCCTCGGCATCGTGCTGGTCGGCTGGCTGCGGAAGTTGTGGGGCGGTGTGCTGATCTGTCTCAGCCTCGGTGGCGGGGGCTTCGGCCGTCGGGATCGGCGCGGCGGGCTGAGGAGTGGGCGGAGCGTGCCGCTCGGCGTACACCTCGCGGGCTCGCCGGTCGCGCCAGCGGTGCCGGCCCTCCTGGGCGGCATACAGCTCGTCCATGACCTTGTGCGCGTCGGCGGGGTGGAAGACCGCCCGGGTGCGGGTCAGCGAGGACAAGGCGATCGGGACCAGGCCCCAGCAGTCCGCGGTGGGGGCCGGACGGGGCTTGCTGATCCGCCAGTCGTCCCGGGGGTCCTTGTGGCGCGGCCATTTCGGCCAGGCCGTCCAGTCCTGTTCGGGGCGGGCGGGGTGCCGGAAGGCGTGGTAGCCGTAGGGCACCAGCACGAGCTTCCCGTCGAGCCAGTACACATGGCCGCCGGCGTCGAGGATGGCCAGCTGCTGCTCGGTGGGGGCGACACGCTGGTGCTCGACGTCCCGTCCGCTCAGGCGGACCTTGTGGCTGGGGAGTTGGCCGAATTGGCCAGGGTCGCGGCGCAGGAACCAGACGTGTGCGGCTCCGGCGTGGTGCTCGCGTACCGCGAGGATGCGTCGGCGGACTGCCTGAGGGCTGGGCAGCGTGCCGGGGCGTTCGATGACAACGGCGGTGTCGCCGCACTGTGCGATGACGACCGGCGGGAGTCCGATCGGGTCGTGAGGGTCGTCTCCGGGGGAGGCGAGGGTGCAGCCGGTGATGCCGGGCAGGGCGCGAATCTGGTGGCTCAGCTGGATGACGACCTGGTCGTCCGCGTCGATCTGCGCTTCCCGTTCTGCCAGTCGGCACGGACCTCCTTCCTGGTGGGAGAAGTGCGGCGTGACCTTCGCTTCGGGCCGGGCGCCCCTGAGGATCAGTGGATCCGCGCAGGCTCTGCACAGGTACCGGCCGCCCGCCAGGCCGATCGGTAGCCCCTCCACGCCCAGATCGACATAGATCGGCCGCTTGGTCTCGGTGTCCCACGCGCTTGCACCCATGCCGTGATCATGACGGGCGCTACGGGTGCCCGGCCAGACCTTCTCCCGCCACACGGGCGCCCGGTGCCTGAACGACCAGCACGACGGGAAACGGCTTGCCCCCGTGGCCCGCCTGACGGGAGCTTCGCCGACGAGAGACGTCATGCTGCGACCGGCCGGCGTGCTGCCCGCGCCGTGGCCGCGGCCGGCGTGGGGGCACCCGGCCGGCTGACCGACGAGGCGGCCGTCGTCGCCTTGACGTTCACCAAGGCGCTGGAGGCGCCGAGCAGGCCGCCGTGGCAGTTTTTGCCGTCCAGGGCGCGGCGTAGCCCATTCCCTCACCACTCCCCCATCGCCGCCGCCGAGGTCGGCTCGCTCCCCCGGCCCAGGTGTGCGGCTAGAACAGGGTCAACGGCTGAGGAGGGGTTGGTGCGGTCTGGTGTTCTCGGATCGCGTCCCGAAGCTCGGCGGCGGTGACGCGGGCGGCGTCGAACGTCTCGGTCCAGCCGTTGGGCAACTGGGCGGCGGTGAGGAAGACGCCGTGCCCGGCGGCGCGCAGGCGCCGCAGGATCGTCTGTTCGACGGACAGTGCGTCGTCGCCGGTGGGCACGTGGTGCTCGTAGTACAGGGTCCAACCGAGGCGGCGGTGCTGGCCGATGCGGTCGTTTCGCTGACGAGCGCCGGCGACGCCGATCTTGACGGCGCCGTGCTGTACGTGGGTGACGACGTAGACGCGGGCGGGCGCGGCACGGTCGAAGCCGAAGCGGGCGCAGTACTTGCATCCGCGGCCGCTGCGGATCTTGGACAGGGTGGGAGTCGAGGTGCGGCCGCAGGTGGTGCAGCGGCAGCGCCAGGGCGTCATGGACGTGGTGTAGGCCTCCAGGGGCTCGAGACCGGCCTCGCGCATGGAGGCGGCGGCGCGCTCGGGGTCTTCCCGTCGTGCGGCGGCGGAGCGGAGGTCGGCGCAGCGCCGGCATCCGCTCTGGCCGGCGAGGATGGATCCGAAGGTCGGTGAGGTGATGGTGCCGCAGCCGTGGCACAGGCAGCGCCAGGGGTACTTGACCCCGCGGTACGGCTCCTGGGGTTCGAATCCGTGCTCGCGCATCTCGGCGACGGCCAGGTCCTCGTCGTGGCGCTGTGCTGCACCGTTGGCCCGGTCGGCGCACCGCTTGCAGCCAGGACGCCGGCTCCGGCCGGTCAGGGAACCCAGGCGCGGGGAGACGATGGACCCGCACGTGATGCAGCGGCTCTTCCACGCGAACTCCGTGCCGGGGTACGGCTCCAGCGGCTCCAGGCCCGCCGCCCGCATCACCGCGGCCGCGGTCTCGGCGTCGTGGCGCATCGACTCGTTGGCCTTGCGCCGGCCGCAGGGGTAGCAGCCGCCCTGCCCCTGACGGATGGAGCCCAGCGTGGGGGCCCCTGGCGCTCCGCACGCCCGACATCGGACCGGCCAGGGCGTGTCCACTCCCGGGTACGGGCCGAGGGGGTCCAGGCCCGCGGCCCGCATGTCGGCCGCCGCAACGTCGGGGTCGACCGGCGCGTTCGGTGCGCACCACCGGCAGGGCCCGGCACCGGAGTTGATCCGGACATAGGTGGGTGTGACCTCGCGTCCGCATGCGCGGTGACGGCACCGCCACTTCCGGTCGCTGCCGCCGGGGTACGGCTCGAGCGGCTCCAGCCCGGCCGCCCGCATCACCGCGGCTGCGGCCTCGGGTTCGATCCGGGCGTGTCCGGAGCAGTAGACGCAGCCGCGCTGTCCCTTGGTGATGTTGCTCAGGCGGGGGGTGACCTCCCGCCCGCACGCCGTATGGCGGCACCGCCACGGGGCGGAGCTGCCGCGGTAGGGCTCCAGCGGCTCCAGGCCGGCCGCGCGCATGATCTCTTCCGCCTGTCGCGGATCCTTCCGCGGTCGGCCGCTGCCTGCCAAGTCCAACTCCCCGCTCTCCAGGGTGAGCGGGGTCATGCCTCGCTGTTCGGCGCAGCATAGGGGTGGCCACTGACATCGACTCTGATCGTCGCCTTGCCGCTGGTGGGTTGCGGTGTCCGTCTTCCGCTGGGTGGCCCGGCGGCTTCATTCAGTTCGCGGCCGAGCAGCACGGTGACGGTCCGGGGCGCCGGGGACCTGTTGAGGGCCGCCGGTGGGCGGCGCGTTCGGCGCGGTCATCAGACAGGGGAAAGGTCCGGCACGACGGTGGGCCCGCTCGCCTGAACCACTGGGTGCGCAACATCTCACGGCGGTCAAAGAGTGCTCAGCAGGACGAGGAGAACCGTCAATGTGCCTGTTGTGAGCACCGTGCCTACCACGGTGAACACCATGTACAACGAAGTCGAGTCCCAGCCGCGGATCTCGAAGCGGCGGGGATTGTTCTCGTCGTAGAGGACGAAGACCGAGTTGCCGACGCCGTAGCCGTTGAGGACCTTGCCTCGGCCGAACGTGGAGGAGTACGTGCACTCGCTGCCGTCCCGGGTCGTCCAGGCTACGACCGGGTGGTGGTACTTGGCTCCGTCGTCGTCTCGCCTGGTGTCGTGGCGGACGACTCGCCCTACGGCGGTGATGCCCGTGCGGCGAAGCGCGCTGGCGCGGCGGAGTCCGTACACGCCGGCACAGAGAAAGCTCACGCCGATCACCAGCGGTATGAGCGTGAAGAGCCATTCGCGGTTCATGTCGTGTCCGACGCGTGCGTGGCGGCATCGGTTGCCCGAGGCACGAGTGCCGTTCGCCCCGGTGACCTGCGGACCCGTACGTATCGACGGTCGTGGCGCCGTTCTCGGGCGGTAGGGCGGCGCTGGGAGGTGCACGCCGATGGCGGCACGGTCTGGTCGGTTCGTCGGGGCGCTAGGGCATCCGGGGCTGGGCGGGGAGCGGTCCGGGGCGGTGTCGGTGCGTGACCTGGCCGGGGGGAGTCGGCCGAGCAAGGCTGGAGGGGGAGCGGCCCGGGGTGAGCATCGCCGTGAGCAGCGCCGCGGCCGGCCACAGCACGACGCCGACAGCGGTGAGGGCAAGTCCCGAGAGGCCGGCGTGGTGGCCGGTGAGCAGGACGACGGCGGTGTGGAGGATGCCGGCGGTCGTGGCGAGATCGGCGTGCCAGGCACTCCGGTGAAGGCTGTGCTCGACCAGGCGGCGCACGCCGCTGGCGAAGGTGAGCAGCGCGGGGCCACCGAGGACTGCGATGGCCAGGGCGTTCGCCCACAGGTCGGGGGCGTTGACCAGGACGGCGAGCGCCATGCCGCCGGTCAGGAGCAGGGTGGTTAGCAGGCAGGCCGTGGTGATCCTCAGCTGCTCGGGGTGCGGCGACTGGGGCGGGTCGAGAAGGTAGAGGGCGGCGAGGAGCAGCCCAGCGAGAGTGCCGAGGGCAGCCGTCCAGGCGGTCGGCAGTGTGGTGGTGAGTGAGAGTTCGCCGGCGATGGCGGCGGCGGTGACGGCGCCCGCGACCACGGCGGGGAGCCGGGTGCCGGGTTCGCGGCCTTCGGCGGCCCGGTCGATGGTGGTGGCGACCCGCGTGGGCGGCTGCGGGTTCGGGACTGCGGTGGGTGCGTCGGCGAAGGCGGCCAGTGCGGTGTGCAGCTGGGTGAGGCGTGCGCGGGTGTCGGCTGCGGTCGGCCGGCGGTCGGGGTTCTTGTCGAGGAGCTCCAGGACCAGCTGTTCGAGCTCGCGGGGGACGCCGGGGCGCAGGGCGGACAGCGGGGCCGGCGCGTCGTTCAGGTGCTGGTTGAGGACCTGCCATCCCGTGCCGGTGAAGGGGACGCTGCCGGCGAGAAGTTCGTGGAGGAGGCAGCCGAGCGAGTAGAGGTCACTGGGCGCGGCCAGGGTGGTGTCTCCGCGGGCCTGCTCGGGCGACATGTAGGCGGGGGTTCCGATGGCGACGCCGGTCACGGTCAGGGTGTGATGGGTGGCTTCGGCCAGGCGCGCGATGCCGAAGTCGCACAGGTACGCGGTGTCCGACCGGTCGATGAGGATGTTGGACGGCTTGAGGTCGCGGTGGACGATGCCGGACTGATGGGCGGCCTCCAGGGCCTGGCTGATCTGGATCGCCCAGGTCAGGGCATCAGTCAGGGAGAGTGGACTGCCGGTCAGTGTGTTCAGCGGGCGGCCGTCGACAAGGTCCATGGCCAGAAAGAAGATGCGGCGGCCGTCGAGGTCGGCGGCGCCGTGGTCGTGGACGGCGACGACGTGCGGGTGGGACAGGCGCGCGGCCACGTGTGCCTCCCGGCGAAAGGCCGCCTCACGTACTGGGTCCCCCTCCCCCACCGGGATGATCTTGAGGGCGACGTCGTGAAGGTGGTGGAGGTCCTCGGCTCGCCAGACCGTGCCCATGCCTCCGCTGCCGATGGCCTCCTTCAGCCTGTACCGGCCGGCGACCGTCGTGCCGCGCATCATTCCTCCAGCCCTGCATGCTCCTGCGCTGGGCCGGCCGGCCCAGCGCACCGCCGGTCGCGGGGCGCGCCCGGCGGTGCGGCGGAGCATACGCACACGACTTGCCGGAGGGCGGCGAGGCGTGTGTGAGGGTGCCGGCTGTCAGTCCTTGAGCTCGTACTTGCAGGGCTCGGCCGACTTGCCGCCCTGGTTGTCAGCGACCTGCTTGCCGTCGACCTTGATCGTGCACGGGGCGGGCTTGAGCATTCTGTCCGGGCCCTCGACCGAGGCGGGTACCACCGACACCGTGACGCCGACCTTCAGCTCGGCCCCCTCCAGTTGGATGGCCTCCGTCTTCGTCCAGGGCAACGTCACCTGCTCGAAGTGGTTGGTGTTCCCGATCCACATGACCTTGCCCGTGCCCGTGCCCCCCACCTCGAAGACCACCTGATGGGCAACGCCCTTCTTCCCCGACGACGAGCCCTTCGCGCCGCCGCTCGCCGAGACGCTCGGCGAGGCCTCGCCCGCCTTGGCCGGGCCGGTGTCCTTCTTCTCGCTGCCGCACCCGGTCAGCAGCACGGCCGCTGCGAGCAGGGTGGTGGTGAGCGTTGTTGTCTTGCGCATGTGCGTACTTCCCCGTTGCGAACTGATCATTTCGGTGCCGTAGGAGACCGTAGATCATCGCGCCGCGCGGAAGGACACGGCCCGAGAGGCAGCGGGCAATGCCCATACCGGCCTGTTCCGGTCAGGGCCAGGGACAGCCGCTAGTGCTCCACGTGGTGTTCGCATACGACGAAGGGCCCGGCTGCATGCCGGGCCCTTCGGTCAGTAGCGGGGACAGGATTTGAACCTGCGACCTCTGGGTTATGAGCCCAGCGAGCTACCGAGCTGCTCCACCCCGCGTCGGTAAGGCCACTCTACACAGTGATCTTCGCGGGCGGGGCGGTGCCGTACGGCCGTCAGCTCCGGACGATGTTCTCGGCCTGGGGGCCCTTCTGCCCCTGGGTCACGTCGAACGTGACCGCGTCGCCCTCCGCCAGCTCGCGGTAGCCGCTGCCGGCGATGTTGGAGTAATGGGCGAAGACGTCCGGGCCGCCGCCCTCCTGGGCGATGAAACCGAAGCCCTTCTCCGAGTTGAACCACTTCACGGTGCCGCTGGCCATACTGCGTGTCCTTCGATCTTGCCGAGGAACCCCGGCTGGTCTGGAGTCGGAGCCCTCCGTAGACGGAGGGCACCCGGCGTCCGTTCTACCCCGTCGGCGCCACAACTATCCGGGCTCCGCGCAGTGATCGCGTGACGCAGTGCGTCCGTGAGTCAGTGCGCGGTCCTGGAGTGCCCACGGCGCGGGGGGCTACTTGCCCTTCGCGGCTTCCTTGAGCTTGGAGCCTGCCGAGACCTTCACGCTGTATCCGGCTGCGATCTCGAGCGGCTCGCCCGTCTGGGGATTGCGGGCCGTACGGGCAGCGCGGTGGGTGCGCTCGAAAGTCAGGAAGCCGGGGATGGTGACCTTCTCATCGCCCTTGGCGACGACGTCGCCGACGGTCTCTGCGAGGGCGGCCAGAACAGCGTCGGCGTCCTTGCGGGTCACCTCGGCGCGCTCGGCGAGGGCTGCGATCAGCTCACTGCGGTTCATGCGGTACTCCGTGACGTTCGGGTTGTCGCGACCGCTGCGCGGACGCGACGCTTCGTTCGCCATCCTTGCACCGAGGTCTGACAACGCTGTGCCCGGCACCAGCAGCGGAACGCTGCGGCGAAGCTGGCGGCCGGTAGGCGGTCGCGCCGCAGGAGCAGCCGTTGGAGTTCGCCCAGCACGCCGGACCCGGCAGGCCCCCACACCACGGACACAGCTCGCGCTCGACCAACCCGCCGCCGGCGCGCTCGTCCAGGTCCCCGTGGACCGCCCCTCCCTCACCCGACCGACTCCCCGGCCGCAGCCGCACGTCGGAGCGGACGTGCGGCTGCGTTCGGGCACCCGAGTTACCTGCGAGGGCGGCGCTGGTTCTCCTTCGTCGACAACAGCCCGAGAACCGCACGGTCCTGGTGGTAGCTGAACCACTGCTCGGCCAGGTCGCGGTCCTTGAACCGCCCGAGTCCAGGCTCGGTGGAGGGCGTCAGTTCGATCGCCTCCCACCCGCCGACACGGTCGGCGAACTCCCCGGCGATGTCGTTGAAAGAGGGCCCGCCGAAGTAGCTCACGGCCGTGTCGGAACTCTCCAGCGTTGCTCCGGACAGGTCCGAGACGAGGGAGCCGGCCTGCTTGCGGGACTCGAAATACGTATTGATGGCCGACTTCACCTCGTCGCGCATCACGTTCAGGACCTGCTGACGGTAGGTCTTCGGCTTCAGACAGTCCTTGTACGAGAAGTCGATGCGGCTGCCGTCCACCCGGACCACCTCGAAGCAGGGGTACGGACCGCGCGGCGGAGGGGCGATCGCGAAGGCTTCGACACCAGGGCCGATCTTGTCCTCCGCCTCCCGGTGCATGTTCAGAAGGTCCAGCAGGAGAAGGTGGTCCTCCTGCTGATCCACGATGCTGCCCACCGAGTACCGGTACAGCACCTTCTGTACCGCCTCCTGCGCATCCCCCTTGGTCCGGTACTTGCGATGCCCGATCCAGAACTCGGCCATGAACCTGGCCCTTCCCTTCTTCGATGCGCCACCACCCGGCGACGCTACGCCGAAAGCATCCCCAAACTCCGCTGTAGTGCGGCCTTCGCGCACCCGTGATCAGCGTGGAGGGGATGGGAGAGCCTGCCCACCGATCACCGCACATTCACTCGTTCGGGTGATCGGGTAGGCGGCCCCGCACAGGTCGCAGGGTGCGAGTACGTCCCTGTCGTGCTGCGGGGGCCCTCTTACGCCGGCGAAGCCCGCCCTTCGGCGGGGGCGGCGGCGTTCAGCCGCTGACCGCGGCCTCAGGTGTCTGTGGGTGGCGGGTGAGGCCCGCGGCGGTGACGGCCTGAACGTGTTCGGGCGGCAGGCTGTCCCAACGTCGGCGGAGGTTCTTGAGCCACTGGCCGACCTTGAACTCCTCGCCGTCGACGGTGACGGTGTCGCGCTGATGGATGAGGACGTGACCTTCGCGGTCCCGGAAGGCGGCGACGGCCGCCAGGCCCTGGTTCAGCTGCCGCTGCTGGCGGGCGGCTCGGCCGGTGGGCTGCGCCGGCTCATCGTCGGGTTCGATCAGGGTGATGCCCAGCTCGCTCACGAGCCGGAGCTGCTCGGGATGGAGTGTGCTGTATTCGGTGCTCTGCGCCGCGACCCATTCACCGAGGGGCTCGTCGTCGTCGGTGATGAAGTCGGCGGGGAGGTCGTCGAGCGTGATGCTGGCTTCGGCGTAGGTGCGGGCGGTGTAGTAGAGGCGCTGCCAGGTGATCGGCCACGGCGGGTTCCAGTACGGGTCGATCTCGGCGAGTGCGGTGTCGGTGGGGTCGGGTTCGAGTCCGTTGTCCGCGCGGGTGCGGGCGGCGGCTCGGCGGTTGGTGAGCCAGCGGCCGAAGGCGTAGTCGCCGATCATCTCGTCGCTGGGAACGGCGAGATGGCCGCGGCGGGCGGCCCAGCTGCGGGCGTGGAGGAGTCCGCGTTCGGCGGCCTGGGTCTGGAGGTTCCAGATCATGCCGAGGTGTTCCAGGGACTTGATCTGGGAGGGCTTGAGGGTGCCGGCCGCGTACGCCTTGCGTGCCCGGTTGATCCAGCGGCCCAGCGCGAAGCCGCCCGCATCGTCGTAGAGCCGGGGGACATCGAGGTGCCCGTGGGCCTGCTGGTAGACGGTGGCGGCTTCCAGACCGCGCCGGAAGGACGCTTCGCGGGGGTGCAGGACGCGCAGCCGAAAGGCCTGGGCGATGGTGTCGGCGGGGAAGGGCCGGTCGAAGACGACGTCGACGGGCACGCTCGCGTCGTCCTGCTCGTCCTCCGGCTGCGGGTAGGAGGGCTGTTGGGGGACGGCGAGACGGTCGGCGATGCGGTCGTCGTGTGCACGCAGCGCCTGGAGGACCCGCCAGAGCGGGCGGTACAGGTTGGAGCCCATGAGGTCGTCGGCGTCCTCGCCGGGGGCGACGTAGACGGGGACGATCAAGGTGGCCTTCTTGCCCTGGCCAGGCTTTTGTCGAAGGGCGCGGCCGACGGCCTGGACCGTGTCGACGATCGATTCCTTGGGATCGGCGAAGACCACGGTGTCGATGCTGGGGATGTTGACGCCCTCGCCGAGAAGGCGAGCGTTCGCGATCACCGTGCGGAGGGCCGGCGCGAGGAATGCGCCCGGGCGGCCGTCGAAGCGGTCCAGGAGCTCGCGTCGGTAGGCGGGGTCCTGGTTGCCGTCGAGCCCGGCCGCCCACAGTTCTCCCGGGTCGGGGCAGCCGGTTCCGGTCTCGTCCAGCGCGTAGAGGAGGGCGGCCGTCTCGCGGAGGGTGTCGGCGAAGGCGTGGGCGTCGGCCACACGGTGGTGGAAGCTCACGACGCGGCGCAGATCGAGCTCGGCCATGGCGCGCAGGACGGCGATCTGGAGGGCGGCCTGGCGCAGTTCGGCTTCGGTGGCCTTGTCGGAGATCCCGAGCCGGGTGCGGATGGTCGCCTCGTTCACCTCCATGACGACGACCCGGTAGTCGGCCAGGAGGTCTTCGTCGATGGCCTCGGCGAGCGGGAGGCGAAAGCAGGTGTCGCCGTAGAGGGCCGGGTTGTCCATGGACGCGACGAGCGAGTCGTCCTCGTCGTCACCGGGCTCGCCGGCCGACCAGATCCTCGGGGTGGCGGTGAGGTAGAGCCGCTTGTGCGCGGGGATCAGTTCGTCGTCGTGGACGGCTGCCCAGCGTTTTCCCAGGTCACCACTGGTGCGGTGGGCTTCGTCGACTGCCACCAGCGACCAGGCGGGGAGAGCGAAGTGGGTGTGGGCGTACTGGACGCGGTGCAGGGAGTGGTAGGTGGCGAAGACCGTCAGGCCGGGGTTCTGGTGGACGGTGGCGGCCAGGGCGGCCGGGTCGGTGGTGAACGCGACGGGCTCGCCCGCGGTGTTGGGGCGCTTGGAGCACAGGGCGAGCACGGGCCCGGTCATGCCGGCGGTGCGCCAGTCGTCGATGGTCTGGGCGAGGAGCTCCAGAGTGGGCAGCAGCACCAGCCGGGTGCCCTGGGGGGCGACACGGGCGGCGGTGCGCGCGGCGACGTACGTCTTGCCGGTACCGCAGGCCATCACGACGGAGATCCGGGCGGTCAGGCGCAGCGCGGTGTGCGCGGCGTGGACGGCCTTGGACTGGTGCGGGCGCAGCCTGATCCTGGGCGGTGGGGCGGTGGTGGTCGCGGTCACGGGGTGGCCGGTCCTTTCAGCCGGGTGCGGGCGGCGGGTCAGATGCTGAACTTGATGTGGTCGATGCCGGTCAGTGCGACCGACTGAAGAGAGGTGGCCCGCGAGCCGCCGTCGGTGAAGTAGTCGTCCCGCAGCCCGTCGGCGACGATCTGGGCGAGGTCTTCCTCCGAGGCGCCGGCCTCTTTGGCTTCGAAGAGGGCTGCGGCGGTGGCGGCGTCCAGGCGGCGGGTGAGGCGGCGGTAGCGGGGGTCGTTGGTGGTGCCCTTGGGGGACTTGAACCCGAATTTCCCTCTTACGTCCACTTTGATGCCGCCGGTGGTGACGGCGGCCTGGAGCTTCTTCGCCTTGACGATCGGCTGCCAGAGCTGCTTGACCGTGGCCTCGATGAGGGCGGCGGTCTCGGGCTTCGCGGCCTTGATCTCGTCGTCGCGGTAGCGCTCGACGGTGCGCTGGGATTTGCCGATCTTCTCGGCGACCGCGCGGGCGGCCTCGGCGCGGCTGACGCCCTTCTCCTGCTTGAGCAGAAAGCGGATCCGCGCGCCGAGCGTTTTGGGGATCGGCTGGGAGTAGGCGGTCTCGGCGGCCTCTTCCAGGCGGTCTTCGATCAGTCCCACGGTCAGTCAGCTTCCCTACGGTTCAGGCCACGCGGACGAGCGAGGCGTCCTTGATTTCGTTGGCAATGTTCACTCCGTCGGCGAGCAGGTCCAGCGCCCAGCCGATGGTCTGGCTCCCCTGGTGCTTGACGGAGCCCGGGTTGACGCCGAGGCGGAAGCCGCCGCGGATCGGCTCGCCGTCGGGGCCGAGCAGGACCGGCAGCGGCGACAGGCCGTCGATCGCGTAGACGACGCAGTCGTTGTTGACGGCGAGCGGGTACCGCCCCGCGATGGTGAGGCTCTGCATCTTGCGGTGCATGTTGGTCCGCGCCTTCGAAAGGATCATGGCGCGGATGTCGGGCCGCCACGTCAGCCGCCTCAGGGCCGGCCACGGGTCGCCGAAGACGTGGTCGAGGCCGAGGTTGGGGCGCTGGCGCAGCTTGCCGATCCCGGACTTGGCGGTGGCCTTGATGGCGTTCGCCAGCGTCACCAGGAGCGGGTCGCCGTCCTTGTAGTGGGCCATCGCCGCGAGAAAGGCTTCGTCGTCGAGGTCCGTGGTGACGCCGAGGTCGGCCATCACGGTCAGGTAGGCGTCGCGGAGGGTGTCGTACCAGGGCTGGAGGTAGGGGCTGTGGGTCTCACGGACCCATGCCTCCATCGGGCGGACGTCGGCGCCGAGTTCGACGGCGTAGGCGACGGTGGGCGTGGCGTACCAGCCGGGTCCCTCGGGGCGCTCGCCGCTGGAGGTGAAGGGGCTGGGCAGGCGCGGGTCGGTCTCGATGTGGGAGAGGTCGAGGAACCAGGAGCCGGGCAGCTCGGGGTCGAAGGACGGGTTGCGGGGGTAGTGGATGGCCGGGCCGGTGCCGACGTGCAGACGCCGGCAGGCGGCGAGGAAGGCCACCTGCACGTCGAGGGCGGCGACGTGGGTGCGGGCCCGTTCGTCGTCGGTGATGAGTTCGGCGGGGCGGACCCAGATGCAGGCTTCCTCGTCGAGGGCCTCGCTGGCGGGCCGGGAGCCTTCCTCGGGGTAGTCAGCGACGACGACGGGGTGTTCGTCGGGGGCCTCGCACGGGGCGGGGTCGACGACGGTGTGAAGGGTGTGGGGCACCTTCGCCGAGACGTACTTGTTCTCCTTCTCGCTCCACTCTGCCTTGGTGGGCGGGCGCAGCGAGGTCATGAGCTGTTCGCCGGTGACCGCGAGGGTGCCGCGGGGGGTGATGACCAGGCGGGCGTAGGTGCCGAGCATCTTGGCGAGTTCACCGGCGGGCAGGTCGCCGGCCTTGCCCCAGGCGCGGGTCTCCAGCGCGCCCCAGGGCACGAGGGCGAGCTGGACGCAGTGGCGCTTTCCGTCGAGGCGCTTGAAGATCCTGGCCCAGGGGCCGAAGCCGGACTTGGTGAGTTCCCAGCCTGCCTTCGTGATGTTCTTGACGATCTTGTCGTCGGCCGGCAGGCGCAGGTCCTCCTGGTCCGCGAGGTTGGTGGGCAGGCCGAAGTGGGCCACGGCCCCTTCGGTGAGGATGATCAGCGGGTCCTGGTGGAACCCGTTGTCGTGGAGCTTGGCTGCCCCCAGGCGGATCTTCTTCTTGTCCAGCGCCCACGCGGCCAGAGCCTGGAGCGTCTTGGCCGGGCACGGCATGGTGCGGCCGTCGACAAGGTGGGCGGTCAGGGCGCCGTCGGTGATGTCGAGGACGGCCAGCGGACCGTCGGCGTGCTCGGGGGCCACCGCCTTCACGGCCGGCTTCTTCGCCGTCTTGCGGCGGGAGGCCGAACTGGTGGCGGCGCCCGGGCGGCGCGGCACGGCCGGCGGACGAACGGGAGACGCGGGAGCAGCAGCCGGGAGCGCGACTGCCGGTGCGGCGGCCGGTGGTGCGGCGTCCGCCGAGGGGGCGGGAGCCGGTGTGAGGGCAGCGGGCACGGGGGCGGCCGTCTCGGCTGCGGTCGGCAGGACGGGCTCGGCCGGGGCAGTGGGCTGCGTGCCGCAGCGGGGCACGCCCATGGCGGCCATGGCCTGGAGGTAGATGTGGCGGGGCTGGCCTGCGACGAGGCATGACGTCGGCTTGCCGCAGCGGACACAGGGGCGGGTGACGTCCTCGGGCAGGTAAGTCCCGGAGCCGGGCGCGTCGTACTCGGGGTACTCGGCCTGCGCCGCCGTGTTGTCGAGGGCGGGGCTCTGGTCGGTGTCCGGCCAGGCGAGTTCGGGCGGGTCCTCGATGTCGTAGTCGAACAGGGGGGGCTGCTCCTCTTCCGCGGCGGCCGCCGGCTGCGGCGGAGGCGCGGCATCGGGCACGGGCACCGGCACGGGCACCGGAGCGGTGGCGCCGCTCGTTGCTGCGGCGCGAGCGAGCTCGTCGGCGAAGTAGGCGAGGAGCCGGGCGTAGAGCTGCCCCTTCTCCCCACGCGGCGTGCGGGGTGGATCCGATTCCCAGGTCCACACCGTCTCGCGGCGCACGCTGGTCGCCTTGCCCATCTGCGTCACGGTCCAGCCGAACTCCTCGCGGAGCCTGACGCGTGCGGCCGGGTCCGGCAGCGGCGGCACCGGGCCGTCGACCGGGATCCGTGCGAGCACCGCCGTTACCGGGTCGGTTGCCGGGTCCACTTCCACCTCCACCCTCAAAAACAGAATCTAACGCGAATCTAACGTACCCGCACCGACCGCCGATTGCAAGTTCTGTTTGCATTTCAATGTGCATTATGGTTGTTGCTTGTTCTGGTTTCAAGATGTAAGTTGATTGCTCGTTGAGAGGGGCCGCCGCTGGATGGCGGGCGCGCCCCCAAACAGGGGCGGCACACACCGAGCCCACCCCCGTCCGAGCTGGGAGCCCCGTTCCTGTCGGGCATGACACCTGAGGAGTACGACAGCCATGGCCTTTCCCTCTCGGCACGTTCTGCCCCCTGAGCCCGGGGAGCCTGCCGCGCCCGGGTCGCGGATCACCGTGGAGGCCGGCGACATCCTGATGCGACGAGGTCTCAACGATCACGCCCGCTCGGCCCACGTGAACGTGATCGAGGCCGCCAAGGCGCTGGAGGACTTCCGCCTCGGTCGCAACGCCGCGCTGGAGCGCGCTGAGCTCCTCGCCCGCCGGGCCGTCACGACCTTCCAGGAGCGCACCGGCGAGCACGACGAGGCCGCTTGGCAGGCCGTCGTGGTGTACATGGTGGAGCTGTGGGCGAGCCGCTACACCGCGGGCCGCCCGGCCGCCTTCGACCCGGCCCCGGCCCCGCCGTCCCTGTTCACCCCGGGGCACCCGCTGCGGCTGGAGACGGTCAGCCGCGATGCCCACGACCACGTCCTCGGCGCCGGCCGGTCGCTGGAGCGGGCGGCGCGCGGCGTGGACACGATCGACATCGCCCGCGCACAGCACGGCATGCACGAAGCCGCCCGGCTGCTTCATGACCAGCTCGACGGTCTGTCCATGCCGCTGTGGGTGCTCATCAGCCGGTTGTGCGCCGAGATCCACGCGGAGAACCTCCGCATTCTGAAGACGCCCGCCCCGGGCACCTCGGCCTGAACCTCTTCTCGTCGTCGCCGGGCGCATGCCCGCTGCCCGGCATCACCCCTTCGCCACCAGCCAGGAGTTCACCATGAGCATCACCACGCCCGTCTTGTCCGCCGTCGGCCCCGTCCGGGCCGGGCAGCTGTGGCAGGACATGGCCCCCGACATGGTCGATCGCGAGCGGATGCTGCGCGTGGTCGCCGTGGGCGCGACACACGCCGACTGCGTGGTCGAGCGCGACAACAGGCCGGGCGCGGCCGGCCGCAAGGCGCGTCCGCTGGCACTGAGGCGCTTCGCGACGAGCGCCTTCACCCTGATCGAGGACGTCGTCGACGACGCCGACCAGCTCGTCTACGCCCGTTTCCTGGCGGCGATCACGGGCGTGCAGGGCGGCAGTCCGTCGCCCGTGGAGTACGCGATCGCGGCGCTGCGCGTACACAAGGAGCTCACCGCCGAGGCAGCGAAGGGCCAGGACTGACCCGGCCCTCGGCACCCGCCTGTCCAGCCGCGCGGCGGCCGCCCGAGGGTGGCCGCCGGTCCCGCACCCCGCTAACCCACGGCCTGGTGGCCGATTCGTGTGATCGCTGATGGAAGGAAGCAGAGAAGAGATGGCGTTGTCGGCGAAGACCGGGGCCGCCCAGGCCCCGGACACCGCGTCCGGAGACGAGGTGTTGCAGTCCGGTGAGATCGTGGCCGTGGAAGGCTGGCCGGGCGAATGGGAGCTGATGGAGCCCGGGCCCGGTCCTGGTGTGTGGACCGTGGAGTCCGCGCGGCTCGAAAACCGGGTGAGCGCGCAGGCCGCGGTGAGCGCGCTGCAGCGCCTGGTTGACGCTCCCCACGTGCGGCGGGGCGACCTGGTGATGCAGTCCTACCCCGAGCAGGAGCGTGCCGCAGTGGTCGGCGCCGTGTTCCGGCTGGGCCAGTGGGTGGCGGTGAAGTCGTACACGCTGCCCGACGGCAGGGTCTGGCGCACGATGGACGCGGTCGACCGGCTGGAGGTGGTCACGCCGGAGCAGCTGACCGCGGCCGTCCGGCTGGTGGTCGCCCACGGCACGCACCGGGGCCGGATCGTGCAGGCGGTCGTGTCCTCGCGCGCCGGGCAGTTCCGCGTGGTGTGCCGGTGTGCGCCGGGGGCCGGCGAGATCTGCCGCGACGGCCGCAAGGTCACCTGGTGCCCCAGCCTGAACAGCGCCCGGGACCTGTGGGACTGGCACGTGTACGGCACTGCCCCTACTGAGAGCGCCTCGTAGTTGTCCGAATCCCGGTGACCGCCACAAAGATGGAGCCACCCTTTGGTGGGACACAGGACTCCTCGGCCTCACCGGGGCGAGAATGGCGGCCATGTCACTCTCCATGGCCCGCTGTGTGGAAGCGGTTGCCCGCCTGCTGGATGCCTGCGGGCCGCTGGAGCCGGTCCGGCTGTGCATGAGCGAGGCGGACGTGCAGGCGGAAGTGTGCGCGAGCGGGCCGGCCGCCTCGGCAAGCATGGCGCGGCTGGCAGCAGCGTGCGGCGAGGCGGCCGGCCTCCCGGCCCACCGTGACGGTGTGCTGACGGTGGACCTGGAGGAGGAGCTGCTCCTGGTGGCCGCCGTGGATGCACCGGTGCGCGGCGCCGTCCCAGGGGGACGGCTGACGTCGGCGGAGGCAGCGGCCGAACTGCTGCGGACACTGGTCCCGTGGACGGCCGCACTGGACCAGGAGCGGTTGCCGGGGGCGCAGTTGTGGGTGGAGGACGACGGCCGGGGTTTCACGGTCCGGCTGCTGGCGACAGCCGCGAGCAGTGACGACATGGAGGGGGTCGCCGCTGCCGCCGGCGCAGGGCTGGAGCGGATCCGGACCCGGCGCACCGACAGCGGACTGGACGGCCAGGGATGTCTCCCGTGCGGGCGGACCGTCCACCTCGGGGTCGTCCCCCTCTCCTGACCACCGGCGGCGGCTGATGTCCCCGTCCGGTGCGCGGTGCGCAGCGGACGGCGTCGGCTGAGGATCCGCTCCACCGGCTGGTCCGCGCTCTCCCGCGCGGGATGATCATTCCGGGGCTCCGGCCCATCGCCCGCGTGAGGCGTGAGGAGCGGCGGTCCGGCGTGGGCGGCGGCCTGCTTCCCCCGAGGGTGGGAGAGCTGCACGAACTTCCGGTGTTGCGTATTAGCGTTTCAATATGTAAGATTGTTCGTGTTGAGGGCGCTGCTTCCCTCCAACGCACACCGCTTGGAGCTGCACTGCCGCTCCCCCATGCCCCCTTCCGGAGAACTCCCATGTCCGAAGCCGAAGTCGTCCGCACTGTCATAAACCGGCTCGTCGCCGAGGCCGACGAGACCCAGACGCAGCTCATCCACGAACTCGCCCGCCAGGCCGGCTACCTGTGGCGCTGCGGGAACCCGGCCTGCCCCGCCTACAACGACCGGGGCTGGCGCTACTGCCAGGGCTGCGGCTGGGGCCACAAGGGCAAGCCGGTCGGCGACGTTCACCCCTCCATGTACACCGAAGTCCGGTGGACCCGGCTGCGCCGAGCGCTCCTCAAGCACTACGCCCTCGACGCTCCGATGCCCGACGCCGTGGTCTTCGACTACTGGGGCGGGCCCGGCTGGCGCGGCGCCGAGGTCACCGAGATGTACGGCGGCATGACCGAAGAGATCACCGACGGCTTCCGCGACCGGGCCCGCTTCGAGGACATCGCCGCTGCGCTCGACTCCCTCACCAAGTGGTCGGAGCCGAGCTATGGCGAACACATCCGCGTCGTCCTGACCCCTTGAACCCCGCCGCCCGCCGGGGTCCGGCGAGCAACCGCTGGGCCCTGGGGCCGCAGAGAGCGAACCCGCCGTGTCCACTCTGCTGATCGGCTGCTGGTCCAAGGACCGCGTCACCCTCAGTATCACCGCTTCCCACCAGGTCGCCGACGGGGACCAGGCCGCCATCGACGCCCTCACCCGGCCCGCGTTCGCCCAAGGCGCGAACTGGGCGTGCGAGTTCGACGTCGACGCACATCGTCGCGCCGTGCAGCGCGCGTACGAGGAGTTCGCCCGCGACGACGGCGCCTGGGTCGACGACACCGTCGAGCACTACGAGCCCGACGCCTACTGACCGTCCCACCACCGGGCGGCCTTGCACCTCGGGCCGCCCGGCCCCTCCCTCTCCCGCGCTTCCGCATCCGAAGGGCTCCCGCATGCTCGACCACACCGAATTCGAATGGGTCCCCGCCGACGCCACACCGGTCCTGCTCTACCCCGGCTTCACCTCCGACGACGCGCTCGTCGAGCCCGGCGAGATCACCGCCGCCGTCTACAACGGCAGCGACGGCATCGCCCTCCACGGCGCCCGCGACGAGGTGCTCGCCCTCCTCCTCCGGCTCGCCGACGCCGTCCGCAACGCTCCGCCCGTCCCGACCACGGAGGCGTGCATCGCAGCCTCGACCGACCCCTCCACCTGGGTGCCGGGACCACTCACCGAATCGCTGGCCCCGAGCACCAGGGCCTGGCCCCTGTGCGATTCCGAGACCCCCCAGCCCATCGCGGCCGACCCCCGCCTGGCCACCTGTTCCAACTGCGTCGACGCCTTCAACGAGCACGGGCCGCTGACCCCCCTCCGCCTCGTCCACTTCCTCCCCGACCAGCCCTGACCCACCCACCGCGAAGGCCGCTTCCGTGACCAACTCCAAGCCTGCGCGCCGACCGAAGCCCCTCCCCGAGATCGGCGCCACCTACGCCGAGCGCAGCGAGCTGTGGCGCCACCACATCCTCGGCGCACGCCAGGTTCATGTCTGGACCGTCACCAGCCACATCGACGACCGCGTCGCCTTCAACGGCCACACCGAGCCGACGTTCTCCGCCTACTGGATCGGCAAGCACCTGATGCGCTGCGAACCCGACGGCTCCTCCACCGACCCCGCGTACGTGGAGCGCCAACGTGCCCGCCTCCAGGACATGGAGAGGCAGCACGCCGCCCTTCCCCCGCTCGACCAGGTCATCAGCGAACTGATCGCCGAGAAGCTCCGGCCCTCCTGACCACACCCCGTTCCGGTGCCGGGCCCGGCAGGGGCCCGGCACCCCGACCTGAGGCACCCATGAACACTCCGCATGACGCAGCCGGCTCTCTCTACGAAGCCCTCCTCGCCGAAGCCCAGCAGTGGGCGTGCGACGACGCCGAGGACCAGAAGGTGCTCGACGCGATCGACTACGCGCCCACCCCGCACGACAAGCTCGCGCTGCTGCAGAACTCCAACCTCGTCCCCTCCCACCTGTCCTCGGCCATCGCCGACGCCCTCCTCGCACTCGACCCCGCCACCTACTCCCCCACGCCGACACCCCCGGGAACCCCCATGCCAGACCCCGAACTCCACCGCGTCCGCGACGCCTCGATCACCGTGGTCGACGCCTCCCCCAAGGACAACACCCCCAGCGACGTCTACGAGATCCAGGTCTTCGGCGTCAGCATCCTCATCCGCCGGCGCGCCCAGTGGGGCCCCGACACCGACGTCCCCTACATCCACATCGACGACCAGCGCGACGAGGCTGGCCTGCTGCTCGTCAAGGTGAACAACAGCGGCGAACACGAGCACCGCCCCGGCGCCGAGGAGACCGCAGCATGACCCCCGACCGCGCCTACGCCACCGCCCGCCAGCTGATCGACCCCGACGCCGACTACACCGTCCACGTCCGCACCGACACCGGCTGGACCCAGCCCGCCGACCCCGACCACCGGGAACTGCCCGGCCTGGACGTCCTCCTTGCCGCCCGCCGACTCCTGCGTGCCCAGCCCCCGGGCCGCGTCAGCAGTACCCATCCCGACACTCTGGACATGCACTCCGGCGACGGCCGGTTCTGGCTGCGCTTCGTCGCCACCCCCGCCGAGGAAAACCCGGGTCAGGCCGAGCCGACCACCAACGGCCGGGCGCCGGACGGGCTGTGGCGGCTGCTCGGCCTCTCCGGATCCTCACTCGTGCCGGTCGCCCGCGGCGATCTCACGGACTCCGACCTGGTGACACTGGCCCGCGCCTGCCTCACCCTCAAACAGGCCCACCCGCTTCCCCAGCAGGGCGTGACGCCCGAAGTGGCGCTGCTGCTGGAGCGCCTCGCGACCAGCATGGACGCCCTCGACAACGGCCTTCCCGGCGCCCCGGACATCGACGAAGTCTTCTGCCGCACAGAGCTGCTCATCCTCGCCGAGGCGGCACTCTCCCTGTACCGGACCCACGCAGACCCCGACAACCTCCTCGGCCGCCCCGAGGTTCTCCTCCTGGCTCACCTCGCCTACGACGACACCCCGCCCTGACCTACCTCCCCGCACCATGAGAGCCCGGTCCGCGCTGAGCAGCGCGGACCGGGCTCTCTGCCTCTCGGATCACCGATTGAAGGTCCCGGCCTGAGGCACTGACGAGCTTCTCCTGCCGCCCAGCCGCTTCGAGTCGGTCGCGTACCTGCGCCGCCCCGCCGCCGGCCGCTCCCCCGCCACTTGCGGCACACAACTCGTGTGCCGTCGCATGCCGTCACGCCGCACCGGCCTCGGCGGCCTCTTCGCCGCGCGGACCCGTACGTGCCCCTGGGGCCGGGGCATGCCCCGGCAGGGCCGGTTCAGTCCCGGCGTGGGATCCAGCCCGGGGCGGGGTCGCCCGGCGCGGTGAGGACGTGGGCGAGGTTGTCGGCGGTGGTGTACGGGACGCGGGGGTCGGTGACGAACGCGGCGGGCTCCACAGCGCGGGTCACCATCAACGGCAGCACCTGCCAAGGCTGTTCGGAAGCGGCCCGGCAGGCCCCCGCGGCTTGTGCGGGGAAGGCGGCGATGGTGGCCGTCTTGGCCAGGAGCTTGTCGCGGTAGCGGGTCGTGAAGCGCTGGATGTGCTGGAGGACGGCGTGCGGTGCCACGGCGGGTACCGGGTTCTTCGCCTCGATCACCCACAGCCTCCCGCGGTCCGGGTCGGCGATGAGCAGGTCGACTTCGCCGGTCAGGCCGGGGATGCCGAGAGAGGCGGCGGTCTTCTCCAGCAGGCGGAAGCGGTGGGGCAGACCTGCCCGCTGGGCGATCTCCTTGAGGTCGCTCTCCAGGAGCTCGTCGAGCTGCTGACGGTGGCGGAGCAGGGCCTTCCCGACAGGATCGGGGACATCGGGACGGGGCAGTCGTCCTTCGTCGATGTAGCCGGCGTAGAGCTCCTGGGCGGCGTGGACGAGCCAGGGAAGGACGAGCAGCCGGTCCCCGGCGGTGATCAGGGGGTGGGTCATGGGGCGGGTGCGCCGCTCGACCTCGGTGTAGGGATGCGCTCCGACGGAGGCCGCGTTGCCCGGGTGCAGGGTCAGCCGCTCGGTGGCGGCGATCAGCTCCTCGTCGGGCAGGTTCGACCAGGCGGCGGCTTCGCGTAGGAGGTCTTCGGCCGTGACGGCGGTGGTGCCTTGCGGGCCGGTGGGCCAGTCGGCGGCGGTGGCCAGCACGGCGCCCAGGGCGGCCAGGCCGCAGTTCCAGTGCTGGCGCAGCAGCCGGTCGGCGTGGGCGAGGTGGCTGCGGGGTGGCAGGTCCGCCTGGGTGTACTCGGTCGCCGTGCGGATGCCTGGGCCGGCCAGGACGGTGGCGGCGTCGAGCGGTTCGGGATCGGCGGTCGCGGCCCGGGTGATGCGGTGCTGCTGGCGGGCGCTTTGGTAGGCGTGGGCGTCGTAGCCGAGGTGGGCGGCGAGTTCGGCGTCCGTGCGCTGGCTGTCGGCCGAGTCGGGGTCGGGGGTGTCGGTGAGGGTGAAGACGCCGGTGGGGTGGATCTGCAGGTGGAGGTCGTGCAGGCGGCGGGCGGCGGCGACCGCGGTGGTGCCGCAGTGTCGTACGAGCTCGGCCAGGGCGACGAGCTCGGCGACCGCGATCGTGTCGACGGGCTTTTCGCCGGCGGGCGGGGTGGCGATCGCCTGCTGGAGCAGGAGTTGCAGTGCGGAGGTCGCGTTGGCGCCGTCGCTCTGGCGCCGGCCTGCCTCCTCGATCCAGTTCTCCGCCCACGGCGCCGTCAGGTTCGCGGCGGCCTCGGCGTCGCCGCGCGTGCGGCTGGACCAGGCGGCGTTCAGGTGGCGGGCCAACTCGTCGACCAGGTCGGGCCGGTGCGCGCGGATCTCCTCGGCGAGCATCTCCTCCAGCGCGTGGAGCAGTTGCTCGGCGGGACCGCCCCGGGCGTAAGCCTGCGGGCCGCTCCATGTGCCGGCCGGGATCCGGGCTCGGCGGACGGCCGCGGCCGCGGTGCGCAGGGCGCGGGCGTGCAGGTGGGGCGAGCGCGGCAGGGTGTAGGCGGGGGCGGTGGCGGGCCAGGAGTTGGTGGCGCCGCTCAGGCGCAGGACCGGGTGGGCTGTGTCCCATTCCGCCAGGTAGGTCTCCCGGTCGGTGCCGGGGCCGGCGCCGCGGGCCTGGCGGATCTGGTCGAGCAGGTGGTGCAGCACCTGGCCGACGATGTGGTGTCCCTGGCGGCCGTCGCCGGTGAACGCGGCCAGCAGCGGAGGGTCGATGTCCAGGCCGATGCGGGCGCGGTCCGGATCTGCGCCGACGTGCAGCAGCAACCGCTCCCCCGCTTCCGGGTCGCCGTCGGGTTCGGCGTCCACGCCGGCGGTCGCCGGGGGCTGGTGGGGCTCGGCGGTTGCGGTCAGCTCGATGACGATGGGGGCGCCGTCGGGGAGCGTGGCGTGGTCGGCGACCGTCGGGCAGGTGACCAGGGTGGTGCGCAGGGCGTCCGCGAGTCCGGTCATCGTGCCTGGGTCGAGGAACGTGTCCGGGCCGGGGCGGACGGTGGCGAGGACCACGAGCGGTGGGAGCGTGGAGACATGCGCGATCATCTGGCCCGTTGAGGTCGGGTAGACGAGGTCGGCTTGCTCGCCCACAGCGTCCGGGTCGGGCTTGTCCAGGCGGGCGAAGCGCCAGTGGAGGGCTTCGGGCAGTTCAGCGGCGGCCAGCACCTCGTCGGTGGCCGCCCACGCCGCGGCCCGGTCCCAGGACACGTCGTGCACGGCCGGCGAGACGGCGGCGACCTCGTCGCGGTACGGGCCCGGCGGCAGCAGCGTCGCCTCGCGCCGCCACGCGGTCCACGCGTCCAGTACGTCGCGGTAGAAGACGCCGTGCACGCCGGGGTGTTCGGTGAGTTCCAGGACGAACAGGGCCAGTACGGCCAGGTCGCCCTCTGCGTCGGCGAGGATCTCGGCGAGTTCCTCGGTGTGCAGGTAGACGGTGTCCTCGATGAGCTCCGGGCCCAGGAACCGCGGTCCGCCGTAGACGACCAGGCGGCCCCGCCCCGTCGCCAACTCGCCCAGGACGGAACGCGCTTCCTCGATCCGGGCCGACAGGGCGCCCTCGGCCAGCGCGCTGACGATCGCGATGTCGTAGCGGTCGGCGGGTGCGGACAGCACGCACACCCGGCCGGGACGGGCCGGGACTTCTTCCATGCCCAGCAGCTGCGCGGTGCGGGAGACGACGAGGTCCTGCAACCGCTCCTCGGCGGCTTCCACCGCCGAGGCGGGAAGAGCGCCAAGCAGGCGGCCGGCGGACGGGGCGAGGGCATCGGTCGCGGCGCAGGCCGGCACCGCTACCCGCCGGCCGTGCGCGGTGACCGCGAGGACCGGCCCGAGCAGCGGCGCCTGCGGGTGGTAGCGCAGCGGAAGGCCCTCGATCGGTTCGGTCAGCCAGTCCAGCGCCCGCGCGGCGTCCGCCGGCCGCCCGCACGCGGCGGTGACCGCGTCCAGGTCCGCGCCGGCCAGCAGACGGGCGGCGCCGACCTCGTCCTCGGTGAGCGCGCACACGACCTGCGGGTCCTCGTCCGGCGCGCCAGCCGGCCACGCCGGGGACACCGCGGTGAGGGTGTGGTCGCTCAGGCGCAGCGCGAGCTCGAGAACGTCGCTCAGTCCGAACCCGACCGCTGCGCGCGCCGGTTCATCAACAGCCAGCGCGGTCAGCTGCAAGCTGCGCAGGACCAGGAGGGGGTGCGCGAGCTGCCCGGGATGGACCAGCAGCCGCTCCCCTGCCGACGTGGCGAACCGGACCCTGCCCCGTACATCACTGGGAACCCGGTCGGTCACCACACCGCGCCCGGGCGCCGCCCGCCCGGCGGCCTCGACCAGCCCCGGCAGGTCCGCGGCGGCCGCAGCAACACCGGTACACGCGGGAGTTCGCAGAGTGCGGGTCCACAGCAGCAGGAAGTGGTCGTGAACGCGGGAACAGCCCGGAGACGCCAGCGCGGCCTGGAGGAGCACCGTGAGCGAATCGGTGGAGAAGGGGGCCAGCGCCCGGTCGATGGTCTTCCACTGCACCCGCCGCTGCTGAGCGGCGGTGAGCGGGCTGCGTGCCATGGTGCGTTCCATCCGTACGTCCCCGGTGATGCGAGGGATCAGCCTGACAGCCAACACGGCACCTTCGCGCCGGTTTCGGCTTACTGATCAACAGGACGCGGTGGGTCGTGGACTTCTCGCCCGGTGGGGTGTGGCGGCTATCTACAATGCCGACGGAGGGATGTCGGCCTCCCGCTGTTACCCGCGTGTGCGGGGATGCGCCCGCCTCGGCAGCGGGCTTGACCACGCGCGCCCGACGCACACCCTAGTCCCCACGATGTCCAGTCCTTCCGCTGTCCCCGTCGGCAGCAGCACATTCCCTGTCTCTGAGCAGGCCCGCCGTACCCATCGCCGTCACCGCGCACGGTGAAGTGCAGGAGCTGCTGGCGTCCGCGCCCCCGCGGCAAGGTGCTGGGCTACAACTACCGGACGGAAGCCGGGTACGGGTGGGTCACGGCGTACGGCACCCACACCCCCTGGGCGGAGACCTCCCGTGACGATGCCGAGCAGCTCATCCCCTGGCCCTGGTCGCCGACCGCAAGGACGACCGCGACGGAGCGGAGCCGGCCCGAGCGCTCCAGGTGGACTTTGGCCCGCTGAACCTGGGAGCGGCTCGCGCCGCAGCACGCAAGCAGCACCGACGCACGTGCCTGTTCGAGGACACGTACGACGAAGACCGTGTACGTGTCGGCTGGACCTACACAGTGCCGGGCCGGTACTTCGACCGCGGGCAAATGACGTACGGCTGGATCGTCGAGAACGGGCGCACCGGACATCTGGTGAACAGCCGAGACGATGCCCGCGCCGAGCTCGCCGAGGCATGGGCGACAACTGAGTGGCCGCTTTGGCGTGAGGCCTGGAACCTCAGCTAGACGCGCAATGACTCGAGACCTCAAGCATCTCTGTTCCTGTAGGCAGGTGAATGAAGCCGGGCAGCGGTGCCGCAGGGAAGGAAGCCGGGTTCGATCCTGCTGGGAAATTCGTCAGCCACAGAGCTGTGCACTTGTTCACACACTTCCACGCACGCACACACACGTACGGCCTTACTGGCGCATTGACCTGCATCTTTACCGCCAGCACG
Source organism: Streptomyces sp. NBC_01426 (assembly GCF_036231985.1). Lineage (GTDB taxonomy): Bacteria > Actinomycetota > Actinomycetes > Streptomycetales > Streptomycetaceae > Streptomyces. The sequence goes on along the minus strand of NZ_CP109502.1, from coordinate 732,687 downwards.
CCCCAAACTCCCTCACCTCGAGAAGCAGGCACTGCAATCGGTCCGAGGAGGCGCAAGAAGATCACCATCTCCCGAAGAGCCGAGATTCACTAATTCACACACTTCCACGCACGCACACGTGCACGCGGACGTTACTGCGCCCAGCCTTCCCCTCCCTCTCGCCATCTTGCGCTCTCTCTTGTTTTCGACCTCACATCCTCGCTTCCATGTACGCGCGCTTCATCTCGCTCGACCCTCTTTGCTTACGTGCGCCATGTCGCTCTTGCCTCACCTCGCACGTCTTTACGCTGACCCATACGCACTACGGCCTTTACTTTCAGGCGTGCGTCACTTCCTACAACGACCCTTGCAACCGCTCATTCACCCATCCGTCCGGCCTTCTCTCCGGATGCTCCTTCCTTGTCTCTCTCCTCCATTTTGTTGTACGCACACTCGGACGCTCCCTCGGTCGGCTCCACTACAGCTCTACGGCTCATACACCCTCCCGGGCGTACCTTCTTTACTGCGCGCTTCCGATCTTGCGCACGTCCTTCGCTGCTTACGCTTTTGCGTTCGACCCCCACCGCCTACTTCGATCCGCACGCCCCTTCGAACTCCCTGCCGTTCGTGTTCACGTCGACTCGCGCGCGCTTGCGGCCGTACTGCGGCAAAGCGCCCCTCACAGTCAGAAGTGCTGGCGCACTCTCGCAGCCGCCTTCTCCTCTGCGGGCTTTCGGCTACTCCTCACTCCGGTATGGCGCACTAGCCGACGCGCGCCCAGACTCCGCCTGTCACGCGCCTCCACTGCGATGTGCTAGCGCACCCACCCTTAGGCGCTCGTCCCGTCATGTGCAGTCACACCCAGGCGGCAACCACCACGGGCAGACGCAACCCCTACATCCGCTACCGCAAGCCTCGCGCAGGACAACGCTGACGAACTCACTCGCTGCCGCGCCTGAACACGCACGAGCGGCGTCCCCTGCACAACCATGTGCGCCCCCGGTCGCCCTGGCGCGGTCGACCCCACGCACGCCGAGCCGCGCTTCCGGGCAGCCGTCCCATCGCACTGATGCCAGCTCACGCGAGCCCTAGCGCGCTCATGCTGTCCCGCGTTGATGCGGCCCGGCCTGCGGCCCGGCCTGCGGCCTCGCACCTCCACTTGACGCCCTAGGCCCGCACGCGGAGACGCGGCGCCGGCAGTCAAGGCAACCAAGGATGATTACATATCGCACATAACGCGCTATAACGCGTCACTGGGAAGGGAGTTCGGGACTGACAGATTCGATGCCTCAGTCGAACGAGCACCGTCGACACGCTGTCTGACCCGGTACTGCAAGGGATGCGACTCCCCGACTGTTAATCTTGCGACCGTCTTAGTGAATCTGACAGTCCCAAACCCCCAACAGACGTCGACAGTGCCTCAGGACAGCGAGCAACCAGGGCGAGGTAGGGGAGAGGGAGGAAGGCACCCATGAAGGTCATCATCCTCGCCAGCCAAAAGGGTGGAGTGGGTAAAACCACGACAACCGCGAATATCGGTGCAAGTCTCGCCAGCGGTGGAGCTCGCGTCGGCATGATCGACCTTGAACTCCAGGGCCAGCTCGGCGTTTCCCTTGGCGCGTTCGCCCGCAAGCCGCAGGACATCGGCAGCGCGCTGATCGACTACATCGACGCCCTCGACTCCGACGACCTCGGAGCGATGCCGCCACTGCACAGCCGCATGGTCGACCGAAGCGTGCTCCTCAAGGACTTCGAGAAGCCTGGGACCCTGAGCGTCATCGGGTCGGTCATGAACGTCACCGACCGTGCCCGAACCGAGGTAGCGAAGCGCGGCTGGGAGGCCATCTCCAGTCTTAGAGAGCTGCTCGTGACGGTGGAGGACGAGTTCGACTTCATCCTCGTCGACACCCCACCCTCCGCGGACGCTCTGTCCTCGGTAGCTCTTGCCGCCGGCGACTTCGTCATCGCCGTGTGCAACCCGCGCCTGGCAACCGCCGATGGAGCCCGCGTGGTACGGAACAACGTTGCGAAGGTCCCCGAGAGGACCGAGGGAAAGTGTCAGCCTGTCTTCCTCGGCACGGTGATCAACGAGGCACAGCCGCCTTCCAAGCGAACCGATGAGGCTGACGCTGTCGACACATACCTCCAGAAGCACGAGCTCGCGCCCTTCAGCAAGCAGATCCGAACGAGCCCGCAGATCTCTGCTTCGTATGGAATCAGCCGACCCATCGTGATTGATGAACCGAGCTATGCGGCAAGCGGCTGGTACGAGGACCTCACCGTCGAGATCCTCGCTCGTATGAAGGGCTCGACGACGTGAGCACCGTTCCTGACGACCAGGTGGAGGCACAGGAAGGCACAGGGAAGCGGCCGGCCGAGGCTGGAGCGAGCCCGAAGCGGAGGAGAGGGAAATCCCGATCTTTCGATTTCTCCGCCATCGAGCACGTAGGCAACGATGCCACCGAGGGTGGCTTCCTTGGCGACGACGCAGCCGAATCTGAACGCCGTGGCAGCTCCGAGCCGACCGCCTCGCTTCCGCCAGCACCCGAGCCGCCGGCCCCCGCAGATGAGGAACCTGCTCGCGAACTGCGGGCTGTCAAAATCGACGAACCTCCTGCGGGGGAGGAGGCGGCAGTAGAAGCCACCCGCACCGTGCCTCCAGATGACGCCTCCAACGCGGTGTCCCTTCCCAACCAAGCTGCTGGCGCAGAGGCGGAAGAACCGCCGGGGGCGCAGCTGGCCGAACAGGAGAAGGGAACCGACCGGCCCATCGTCGAGGCGCCCGCGTCGGCCGCTCCAGAGGCAATCTCTACAGAAGAGGGCACTCCCCCCAGTCGGCCGGCCACACGGCAACGCCGCAATGACGGGCCAGGGTTTTCCGCTGCCTCGGCGGAGCCGACTCTAAGGCCGAGGCGAAAGAAGGCAGGCAGCCCGGGGCCCGTTCAAGCTACCGTCCTTCAGTCGTTCATCAAGCACCGCACTGAACGAAACTGGGTGACTTGGTCTGGCCGTATCGAGGGCGAGACCAAGGCCCGGCTCCTGGACAAGGCTGACGACGACGCAGCAAGCTCGAAGCGCAACCTCATGCCCGGCCACTATCTCGATGCGGCTCTGCGAAAGATCAGCGAGCTGAGCCCTGAGGAGCTCGCGTCGCTCGCCAACGAGTGGCTGATCGAGAGGTGGTCAGGCGAGCACCCGCCGGGCGTGAGCATTCAAGCCGGTGTTTCCCCGGACATGTCCGAGTTCCTCAAAGGACTCAAGCGCACGATGCGTGGCCAACGGGGTGCCGGGAGCGGAGGAATCATCCTCGACGTCGTCTCCGCAGCCGTCGATCGCTTCCTTGACGAGGTGGACGAGGAAGGCCCATTCCCCTCAGTCCGGTAGGGATCAGCGCGTAGTTGAAGGGCCCGGCCGATGCGGCCGGGCCCTTCAACTACATGTTGATTCACATATTCACCCACTTTCACGCACACACCCCAACACGCACCCATACGCACGACGTTGCGCGCCTACCGCCGCAGGGGCCGCCCGACTCACCCAAGGGCGGAACTTCGCACCGTGACACTGTCACGCTCACCGGCATCCCTCTCTGCTCCTGTCACTACCGCGACCAGGACAGTTGATTGGGATGATTTGCCCTAAATTTCGGGCTTTTTGATGGACCATCAAGCCATGGGAAAGTACGACGATGCGACACCCGGTGGTTCTGTCATTACCAAAATGCTGGCGATCACGGGGTAGGATGCCGCTAACGGAAAGTGAGGATGGATTGATGAGGACTGCCCCGGGCGGATGGTCACTCAGAGCCCTGGCACAAGAGGCCCATGTTCTGCCCAAGGTGGCGCGAGACGCGGCTGACGAGGGCGTGATCGACGCCCACCACATCGTCGAGTCGGACATCGTTCTGGTCCGGCTCTACGGCGCGTTGAAGCGCCTCGTCTGGCCGGAAGAACGTCGGCCGGCAAACAAGGACCAGGGGCTACGGGTCTGGGAGTCAATAACGATCGAGACTGCGCGGGCTGCCCTGCCGGACGAAGTCCAGCCAGACACGGGCCTGTTCGTACACCAAACCGGATGTGAGCTGGCCACGGGCCCGGGGCCCTACTGCTCCGCCCTCTTCAAGCTCGCTTCGGAGCCCTTCTACTACGCGCCGCTGGGCCTCTGGTTCACGGAACTTCCATCGAAGCGGCCGACCAACGAGGTAGCTGGCTCTGCCCGCTAGCAGCGGCTTATGACTCGCACTCAGGGGACGCACGAACTTACCCCCTGACGCGAATGGCCCGGGTGCAGGACCCGGGCCAAATCTGTCGAGGAGGTTAGGCACTACTCAAATTCCAAACTCCACACCGTCACGTGATCGGCTCCTCTACCTCCCCAGGCAGCGCCGGTCCGCGATGGCCGTTGTTCTCCTACCTCCTCGACAGGAGCAGATCATAGCTACCCGTCCGAGGGCTGGTTCAGTCGTGCCCAACGCCGAAACGACGCGGCGCGCCCCGGCCCCACACTCGCCCGACAACCTCGCTGATGAGCGGCAGGCCAATGAGCCTCTTCTGCTATCTCCAGCGATGCGTACGGCTCTTGCCTCCGCAGTTCGGGAGCTGCTTCACGACTCCCGCCTGGCTGGGCAAAGTCCCCTCGTCAAGCTGACCGCCGTGGTCCTGTTGGCGAAAGCTCCCTTGATGTCTGCCGTCGTAGATATGACGGCTCGTGACGTTGGTGGCTGGCTGGGATGCTCGGTCTCGCACGTTGGGCACACGTTGGTGCCGGACGCGAAGAAGTCGGGTTCCATCTTGTGCGCGCCGAAGCGGTCCGAGGAGGGGCGGACTGTCGCCCTACGCTTTGAACTTCTTCCGCTGCGGGAAGCGCGCGCTGCTGCTGGTGGGGCGCCGCTCGGGACGCTGACCAAGCGGGAGCTGGCGACACTGTTGCGGTTCTGCGAGGCCGTGACATGCCCGGGATGGACACCGAAGGACAAGCCCGCCACCTCGGCTGGGTTCATGGCGTCGCGGCGCGAAAGGGGCGCAGCGACGGACCGTCTGGCCATGGTGCTGCTGTGCCTGGAGGCCCGAGCCGACGGTCGCGTACGGATGGCCCCCGGTCGGGTAGCTCAGGGAATCAGGCGAGCCGATGTGACGGTGGCTCGCCTGATGGGTTGCGAGGTCGATGTCGCAGCAGCTGCGGTCGACCGCTTGGTGGCCGCCGGGGACCTCCAGTTGGAGGGGGAGGAGCGCGCTGATGGCGGTCGCCTTCGGGTGCCAGCGGTCGCAGCCGCTCATGCGCGGCTGCGCAAGGTATCGCCAACGGAGTCTGCCAGCCATTCTTTCGTGTTGGCGGATGAACCGTCGCAGGAGGGTGGACCGTGTCCACGGTGCGCAGGGACTGAATCTCCCGGGGACGAAATGGTGTTGGCCGGTGATGGGTGGGCTCAGGAGAGCCTGGAAGACCTCCTGTCGGCCGCCTCCGCCGCCTCAACTTGTGCATCCGGGGATCAGTCGGCCAGGGATTCGGTAAATGCCCAGGTCAGTGCGGGTCCTCGCGAGCAAGCCGACCCGTCGGCTTCTGCAGACCTCCACGCTGGCCACGCACCGGTGGTTACTCAAGGTGGTTCTGGTGCTGCTTCGTCTCGCTTTTCCGGCGAAGCCGAGTTGGGGTTCCCACCGTTGCCGGAGCGCGCGGACGGGCGCGAGATCGAATCCGGCGCAGGCAGGATCGGCGTGGTCGACGAGCCGGGCGGCCGGGGTGGCCCGCTTCGCGGGGAACAGCAGCCGGATCGAGCGGGGGTAGAGCAGACAGCTCCTGGGCCGGTCGTCGCGAAGCCGGTCCGATTGCGGTGGTCGTTGCCGCGGGGGCTGGAGCGGGTGCTGGACCCGGTGCGGCTGGAGTGGGCCCGGATCGGGCATGCCGGCGGGCGTACCCGGGTGCGGCTGGCGCTCAAGGCCGAGTTGCAGCGGCTGGCCGGGATCGTGGGCTCGGAGCAGGCGCCGGTGGTGCTCGCCGAGCGGCTGGAGCGGCGGCTTGCTGCTCAGCACGGTGAACGGGTGCGCGAGCCAGTCGGCTGGCTGCTGTCGCGGGGCCTGCCGCAGCGGGCGGAGTGCTACGCGACGGCGTGCGACGACCAGGTGCGGATGGACACCGGTCTGGTGTGCCCGAGTTGCGAGCTGCTGATCGGGGACCGGCGGTCCCTGCGGCACCAGGTCGTCCAGGCCGTGGCCGCCGAACTGCCCCGCCTGGCGCCAACCGAGGCCAAGGCGGAGGTCGAGCGGCGGCTGAGCCGGGAGGTCGCCCTGCGGGCCGCGCGGGACGCCGTACGGCGCGAGCGTGCCGTGGCGGAGCGGGCACGCCGCGAGGTGGCCTGGGCTCAGCAGCGCGAGGAACTCGAGGTGGCGAAGGCGGAGTTGGCGGCACGGGCGTGTGAGGAGTGCGGGGTCCCGGAGGCCGCTGGCCTGTGCCCAGTGTGCTCGTACAACCGCACGGTCCGTACGGCTGTGGAGCAGGCGGCGCAGGTCGCGGCCGCCGTGATGGGGCCGGTGATGGATCTGGGCGTGGTGGCGGGCCGGCTGGCTGCGCACCGGGTTCGGCTGGAGGGCGAAGTCGACCGGGTGACGGGACGGTTGCGGCGCGAGGGGATGCCGGAGGCCGCGGTGGCCTGGGAGGCGCGGAACCTGGCCGAGGAGCTGCTGCGACAGGAGCGGGCCCGCGCGGTGGACGCTCTGCTGGAGTCGGCGGAGGCCCAGGCTGAGGCCGAACGGGTCTTCGGCATCGAGCGGGCGCGGCGCAGCAGTGAGCTGCAGGCCCGTGCGGTGTCCGAGCAGGCCCGACAGCGCTGCGCGGAGCTCCTTCTCGCCCAGCGGCTCAGCCAGGTCAGGGCTGTGGATCGGCCGTCGGCTTCCGAGGAGGTCGGCGGATGGCGGCAGCGGATGGTCGAACTGGCGGCGCGTCCACTCGACGACGAGATCCGCGTGCCGCGGCCGGCGGCGGGCGAGTGCCGGGAGGCGGTGAGCGCCGCGTGATCGGAGGACTGGAGCTGGCCCTGCGGTGCGCTGAGCGGGGGTGGTGGGTGCATCCGCTGCTGCCCGGGTCGAAGCGTCCGGCGGGCAACTGCCGCCGGTGCCGCCCGCCGTCGACCGGAGCGCGCCCGGCGTGCGGATTCCCCGATGCGGACGGGTGCGCGTGCCGGGAGGCCGGGCGGTACTGCCATGGGGTGCGCGCGGCGACGCGGGAGCGGGAGCTGATCCACCGCTGGTGGCGCGGCCAAGACTTCGGCGTCGGCGTGGCCACGGGGCCGTCCGGCCTGGTGGTGCTCGACCTCGACGACCACGACCGTCCACCGCCGGATCAGGCGCTGTTGCTGCCGGGCGTCGACTTGACGCAGCACCCGGACACGGAGCTGGACCGGGTGCTGACCGGGGCGGACGTGCTGGAGCTGCTGTGCCGGGTGCGGCGGGCGGGCAGCTTGCTGGAGGCCCCGGCGACGCTGACCGTGCAGACCCCGTCCGGCGGGATTCACCTGTGGTACCGCTCCGGGGACACGAGCCGGTACGTGCAGGGCGCGGGCCGGCTCGGCTGGCAGGTCGACGTACGGGCCGGCTGGTCCACCGCGGTCGCTCCCGGCACCGTCACCGCGGCCGGCCGCTACCGGATGGTCGGCCACCAGGACCGGCCGGCGCGGCTGCCGCGCTGGGTCGCGCTGGAGCTGGGCCGCGTCGGACTGCGCCACCGCGACCCAGCCGCCGGCCCGCCCCACCGAGTCCGGCTTCCACGCCCCGCCCGCGAGCACGGCCCGGGGGACGCCTCCGCGTACGCCGCCGCGGCGCTGCGCGGCGAGCTCGAGGCCGTGGCGTCGGCCCGCGCAGGCCGCAACGACACTCTCAACCGCGCCGGGTTTCGGCTCGGTCAGCTGGTCGGGGCCGGGCTGCTGGAGCACGACCAGGTCCACCAGGCGCTCACCGACGCCGCCGCACAGGCCGGGGTCGACCCCGGCGAGGCCAAAGCGCAGTCCACCCTCCGCCGCGCACTTCAGGCGGGCATGCGCTCGCCGCGCACCGTCCCGAGCCCGGGAGCACGGTCATGAACCACCCCCTCACCTCCCGCGCCGCGCTGCCCTCCCCGGCCCGAGAGCCCCAACCCGCCGAACAGGCCGGCGCGGACGGGCAGGAGCGGCCCGCCGAGCGGGGGCCGAAGTTGTCGCAGGCCGACATCCTGCTGCACCTGGGCATGGACGAGTACCAGCTGGTGCGCCACGACCAGACCGCGTACGCCGTCCCCCTCGACGGGCCGCCGATCGCCCGCCCGCTGCGGGCTGCCGGCGGCTTCGGCGGCACCGGCTCGCTGCGTCAACTCCTCAACCGTGCCTATGTCCTGCGCACCGGCCGGTCCCCGTCCCAGGGGTGTCTGACCGACGCGATCGCCTCCATGGACGCCCTCGCCCTGGACGCCGAGGAACAGCCGGTCTGCCTGCGGATCGCCCCCGACCTGGCCGACGACCAGGCGACCTGGCTCGACCTGGGCCGCTCCGACGGACTCAGCGTGCTGATCGAGCCGGACACCTGGTCAGTGACCACCCCGTCCATCGGCGAGGGCCCGCTGTGGCGGCGCACCCGGCTGACGGGCGAACTCCCGATGCCCCAGCGCGACCCGGGCGGCTGGCAGGGTGGACTGGGGCTGCTGCGCGAGCTGTCCGCGCTGGCCGAGCCATCCTGGCGGATGGCCGTCGCCTGGCTGCTGGCCGGGCTCAGACCCGACATGCCCCGCCCCGTCGCGTACTTCAACGGTGAACGCGGCACAGCGAAGACCACCTCCGCCCGGCAGCTGCTGCGGGTACTCGACGGAATCCGCGCCGAGGTCCGCAACGTCCCGCGCTCCGAGGACGACGGCGCGGTCGCCGCGTCGGCCGGCTGGACCATGGGCCTGGACAACATCCATGGCATTCCCCAGTGGCTGTCGGACTTCCTGTGCCGCACCGTCACCGGGGCCTCCGTCGCCAAACGCGAGATGTACACCGACGACGACGTCGCCTCCTGGGCCTACCAGCGTCCCGTCGTGCTGACCGGCATCGACGTCGGCGCTCTCCAACCCGACCTCGCCGAACGGCTGCTGCCTTTCACCCTGGAGGCCATCGACCCCAAGGCCCGGCGCAGCGAGCGCGACCTGTGGCATCGCTACCGCGCCGCCCACGGCCGCATCCTCGGCGGCCTGCTCGACCTGGCGGCCGCGGTGTGGGCGCGCCTGCCCGACGCGGCCGACCAGCTCGACCAGAAGCCGCGGATGGCCGACTGGGCCGAACTGCTGTGGGCGCTGGATGCGGTGACCGGCTGGGACACTCTGTCCACCTACACCGGTTCCCAGGAGGCGGTCACCGACGACGTCATCGACGCCGACCCGGTCGCCACCGCCCTCACCCGCTGGTCCGCCACCTCCGGCAGCACCAAGTGGCAGGCCACCACCGGCCAGATCGACGAGGTCCTGCGACCACCCGGCCCCATCCCCGACACCTGGCCCAAGACCACCGCCCTGCTCTCCGCCCGCCTCACTTCCCTCGCACCGGCCCTGCGCCAACGCGGTATCGACATCCGCAAGTTGCCCCGGACCAGCGCCACCCGAGGCTTTCTCATCACCCTTCAACCGGACTCCGGACCGCCGGCCTGACCCCAGACTCCCGCCCAGCCGCGAAACAGCCCCTATACCTGTCACCGAACCCGCCGCGGCGCCCGCCACGCGCGGGCCTTCAGCATGCCCCGGACACCCGCGGGAGACCGGCCCGCGGACCGAAAGCGCCTCCTGGGTCGCCGGTCTGTCCGTCGGGGCGGCTGCGAGCCGGACAGCTCCCGTGTCGACGGCCGACGAGTCGCCGGGGGACTGCCTCGCCCGCGAAGAGATGACGCCGTGCTGACGCTGCCCATGACGCACCCGGCACCCCGCCCGGACCTGCCACGACCTGCAACGCTTCCCTCCGACCAGCAACCCCATGACGCAATGACGCTCTCCCGCCCCATCTCTCTGAACGAAAGAGGGGGAAGGAAGGAGAGACATGGCGCGCCAGAGCGTCATCAGCGTCCGCCGACCAGCGCCCGGATGGTAGATGCACAGGTCAACACCACCGTGGGAGAGAACGGTGCAGCGTCATCCGGCTGCGTCACCGATGCGGTGCGCGTGTCCGGACACCGGACCTTGACCGTTTGCCGCTGAACTTGACCGATGGCCTGCGCGTGCAGGGTTGGCTAAGCGTCCGGTGCACGAACGAGGCCAGGATGAAGCCATGGAGAACGAAGTGCCATTGTCCGGCGGACGTATCACCCTCGGCGTGGTCAGGGTCGGGCGCACCGTCCGGCGGCCAGCCACCGCGTCGTCATCGTTCGTCGCCGAGCTGCTTTGGGACCTCCAGCGAGAGGGCTTCACCGGCGCTCCGCGCCACCTCGGGTTCGACACAGCCGGCCGCGAAATCCTCAGTTACCTCCCCGGCTGGGTGCCCGCCCGATTCCAGCGCTGGACCGACCCCCAGGTGGCCGCGGCCGGCACCCTGCTCCGCTCCTTCCACGACGCCACCCGAAGCAGTCGCCTGACCGGACGGCATGCCGTGGTCTGCCACCACGACCCGGGGCCGAACAACACGGTCTTCACCGACGACATCCCGACCGCCTTCATCGACTTCGACACCGCCGCCCCCGGCGATCCCCTCGAAGACCTCGGCTACATGGCGTGGACCTGGTGCATCTCCTCCAAGCCCACCGCTCCGCCCGCCACCATCCAGGCCGCACAGGTACGTGTCCTCGCCGACGCGTACGGGCTCGACGCCACCTCCCGCTCCCGCCTCGTTGATGCCGCGCTCGACCGCCAGGCCCGCAACGCCAGGTGGTGGCACAGCCAGCTCGCAGGCCCGTTTCCGCACGTTGCCGACGACTCCACGATCACCGGGCGCATCCGGTGGTCCGAGCAAGAGCACGCCTACACATCGGCCAACCGCAAGACCTTCGACACAGCCCTGGGCTGACAAAGGCTGGACGCTGACCACACACTTCAGACGGTTGCGCCCCAGGACGCACCTTGCAGTCCTAGCGTGGGTAGGCGTGACGGTACTGATTGTGGGCGGCAGCGGGTTCCTGGGCGTTGAGCTGGCCCGCCAGGGACATTCAGCAGGCATGGAGACGGCCGCCACCTTCCACTCGCACCCCGGCAAGGGCGCCGGCGCGTGGCACCGCCTCGACCTGCGCAACTCGGCGAATCTCCAGGAGGTCCTGGATGCCGTCAGCCCCACGGCGGTCATCAACGCGAGCAGCGGCGGAGCCGAGTGGGAAGTCACGGCCGAGGGAGGGATGCGCCTGGCCCAAGCCGCGGCGCAACGGGACATCCGACTGGTCCACGTGTCGAGTGACGCCGTCTTCTCCGGCCGCCGCGAAGGCCTCTACGACGAGACCTGTCTACCCGACCCGGTAACACCGTACGGGGCCGCGAAGGCGGCGGCCGAAACGGCCGTGCGGCTCCTGAGCACGGGCGCCGTCGTCGCACGGACCTCCCTGATCATCGGCGATGGCCGGTCCGAGCACGAACGCATGGTGCACGCCCTGGCCGCCGGCACGCGCGACGGGGCCCTGTTCACCGACGATGTCCGATGCCCAGTCCACGTCCACGACCTGGCCGCCGCACTGTGGGAGCTCACCCTGTCCGACGCGGCCGGCGTCTTTCACCTCACCGGCCCGGACGCCGTCACCCGCCACGAACTCGGCACCCTCATCGCGCAGCGGGACGGCCTTGACCCATCACTGCTGCCGACCGGCCGCCGCGCCGACAGCGGCCTCCCCGGCGGACTTTGTGTCCGCCTCGACAGCCGCGTCACCCAGAAAGGCCTGGCCACCCGCCTTCGCGGAGCCCGGGAGTTCCTCCGGCGTCAAAACCCCGACCGCTGACTCCGACCGCGCAGGGCCGGCAGGCCGGAGCCGAGCGGGATGAACGGTAGCTGGACGACCTTGCGCGCAGCGGGGAACCCGGATGAGGTCTAGGCATTGGGGGCTGTGAGAGGCCTTCTCCCGGCTCTCCGCCCCTAGAGTAGGTACACCCGGGCGGGAGGACGGTGAAGATCCAGTGCACCGACGGAAGTTGCTCGCGGGCCTGGCGGCAACAGCCACTGCCCCCTTGCTCGGGAGCGGAACCGCGCAGGCCGATGAGGCCCTGCTCGGCGAGTTGCTCGTCGCCCGGCTCCGGGACGCGATGCTCGGACTGGGCGCGGCCACGCCCGTGCCGTCGTCCGAGGCGCTCTCCACCGACTTCACCCACGCGCTCGCCGACTTCGACGCCTGCCGCTACGCGTCCCTCGCTGTGCGCTTGCCTCGCCTCATCCGCGCCGGCCACGCGCCTTCCACCGGTAGCCACGACACAGAGCAGTCCGCCCTCCTAGCCAAGAGCTATCTGCTGGCCACCCGCATGCTCGTGAAGATGGACGAGCAACAGCTCGGCTGGATGGCCGTCGACCGCGCGCGGCAACTCGCCGAGGCAGCAGGAGACGTCCTCGCGGTCGCTGAATCCGCCCGGCAGGTGGCCGTGCTCGCCAGAAGGGCGGGATGGCATGACCAGGCACTGTCGATCGCGCTCTCAGCCGCTGATAACCCGGATCTGCGCGGCATCGGACGAGCCGGCACCGCGGTGCGCGGGCTCCTGGTCCAGAGCGCGTCGTACACCCTCGCGCGCCGAGGCGATCGGGACGGAATGCGAGAGCTGACCGACGAAGCCGCCGCCCTCGCCAAAGAACTCGGCGGAGCCACCATGCTGCGCGACCACGGGGGCGGCTTCAGCCCCCTCACCGTGCAACTCCACAAAATCAGCGCCGAGAACCACGCAGGCGATCCCCAGGCCGCGCTCGACGCCGCTCGCGCGATTTCACTGAAGGCGCTGCCCAGCGTCGAACGCCGCTCTCGCACACTCTGCGACATCGCCGTCACCTACGACCGTCTCGGCCGCCGCAGCGACTGCGTCCGCACACTGCTCGCCGCTGAGCGCTGCGCTCCGCAGGAGACCCACGCCCGTCCGGCGACGAAGTCCTTGATCTCCAGCCTGTTGGCCTCTGGCCCGACATCAACGGAACTGCGCTGTCTCGCCGAACGCAGCGGCGTTCTCCTCTGAACCCCTGCGTGCCCAGAGATGACCGAAGCAGGCTGTCGATAGCCCATTCTGGGGAACCTGACCACTCATCGGCGGACTCCATCCCGGCGCTCTGGCGGTGCTGCCGTGCTGGCCCCCTGCGGAATTTAGGGGTGGGCAGCTGGTGACCAGGTATAAGGCGGCCGGGAAGCGGGCGAGCGCTTGCGCGCGGACCTCGCCGCAAGCTCTCGGCAACAACCACAGGTTCAAGAGGAGGCTGGCACACTGGCGGGCTCAACTTCCCCAATCTGTCGCGGAGATGAACAGATGAACGCCACCCCCGACCTCGTCGCAGCAGTCCAGGAGCGCTCCGGCGGCTGTCTGTGCGGCAAGATCCGCTTCATCGTCAGAGGACTGGCGGTCTATCCCCACACATGCAGTTGTCCGCACTGCCAGAAGCTCGGCGGCGGCCCGATGATGTGGTGGGCCGGCTTCGCCCCCGAGGACGTCAGCTGGACCAACGGGATCGAGCCGACCTGGTTCGAGACGTTCGAGGGCGAGGCCCAGCGCGGCTTCTGCCCCAACTGCGGAAGCCGTCTCGCGGCGATCGACAGCGACATCCCGGAGATTGGCATCGTCGTTCCGGCCCTGGACGACACCACCGGTGACGATCTCGTCCCCGTCAACCAGTCCTTCCGCGACAGCTCCGTGCGCTGGCTGCCCCAGGTGCCGGACATCCAGAGCAGCTCCGTCAGCTGAAGCGCAGGAGATCCTGGGGCGCGGGGAAGCGGGCAGTTCTTTGCCCTGACTCGCAGAGCCGGAGCGGAACAAGCCGCATCGGCTAGTGGCCGCCGATAGACTCACAGTGACCCTTGCCGCTATGTGACGGCGGCCAGCTACTTCAACCGGGGCGCCTTCGGCGGCCCTTAGATTGAGGCGTTCATGCAGGACGACCGACCCGTGGTCGGCGTGATCGACTACCGCACCGGAAACAGCCAGAGCGTGGTCCACGCGCTGAACTTCCTCGGTGTGCCGAACCGTCTGCTCACCTCGCCCACGCAACTCGACGGCATCGACCGGATCATCCTTCCTGGCGTCGGATCAGCCGGGACCACGATGACCTACCTGTCCGAAGCCGGATGGCCCGAGGCGCTTCACGCCCGGGTTATCGAAGGCCGCACCCCGTTCCTGGGCATCTGCGTGGGCCTGCAGGTCCTCTTCGAGACAAGCGAGGAACAGGACGCGACATGCCTGGGCTGGCTGCCCGGGACCGTACGGGCCTTCAACGCCGCCGACGTGCGGGTGCCGCAGATGGGCTGGAACCAGGTACACCGCACCTCGACCCATCCCTTCCTGGCCGGCCTGCCGGAAGCGGGTCACTTCTACTTCGTGAACAGCTACTACGCCGACCCCTCAGACACAGGGGACATCGCGGCCACTACGGAGTACGGCCTGCCGTTCACCTCTGCCGTCGCACGCGGCAACATCATGGCCACGCAGTTCCACACCGAGAAGTCCGGCCCGCTGGGGCTGGACCTCCTCGAGCGGTTCGCCAAGACCCCGCAGGAGGAGCTGTGCCCGGCCTGAACGTCGCGACCGGGCTGACCACCCGGCTCATCGCCTGCTTCGACATCATCGACGGCCGGGTCACCAAGGCCCGCCGCTTCGAGGACAACATCGACGTCGGCGACGCCGCCGAGGTCGCCGCGTCGGTGTACGCGGACGGCATCGACGAGATCATCTTCTACGACATCCTCGCCAGCGCGCAGCGCCGCCAGGCGGACCTGGCCACGATCCGCAAGGTCGCCGAGACGGTGTTCGTGCCGCTGACGGTGGGCGGCGGGATCCGGTCGCTGGAGGACATGCACGCGGTGCTTGCCGCCGGCGCGGAGAAGATCAGCCTGGACTCGATGGCGGTGCGCAATCCCACGATCATCACCGAGGGGTCGGCCGAGTTCGGCCGCCAGTGCATCGTGCAGTCCATGCAGGTCAAGCGCGTCCCGGTCACGGCCGAGATCCCCAGCGGGTACGAGGTGTTCATCGACGGGGCCCGGCAGGCCACCGGCATGGACGCCATCGTGTGGGCGCGCCGTGGCGAGGAGCTGGGGGCCGGGGAGATCTGCGTCAACTCCATCGACCAGGACGGCACACACGAGGGCTACGACCTGGAGATCACCCGCCAGATCGCCGAGGCGGTCAACCTGCCGGTGATCGCCTCCGGCGGCGCCGGTTCAGCCGAGCACGCGGCGGCGGCGTTCACCGAAGCGGGCGCGTCAGCGGCGATCGTCAGCTCGCTGCTGTACTCGCCGCGCATGGAGCGCACCGTCCCGGTCGCGGAGATCAAGGCCGAGCTCGCCAAGCGGTACGGGCTCCCGGTCCGCCTGGTCTGAGCACGCTCCCTCCCGGAAACGACGCCGGGCCCGGCCGCTGAACGCGGTCGGGCCCGGCTTTGTTTTCCGGCGCCGCACGGCCGACCCGGGCGTACGGCGGGTCAGGGCCGGTGCGCGGTCACCAGGTGGCGGCTGCTGTCGGCGGTGAGGGGGCGGGCGTCGTAGCCGCCGAACTGCTCGTCGACGACAAAGCCGGCCGCGTGCAGCAACTCGGTCAGCTCCGCAGGGGTGTAGAGGCGGACCGAGCTGTGGCTGGTGTCCGTGGTGCCGTCGTCGTAGGCGGTGGTGGTGTGCCGATTGAGTCTGCGCGTGGCGGGGTCCCAGGTGACCTGCTGGGTGGTTTCGGCGTGATCGCCGCGGACGGTGCGGGTTCCCATGCCGGTGGTGTCGGGGTGCGGGGTGAAGTGGTCCATGGCCATGCGGCCGCCGGGGCGCAGGACACGGAAGGCTTCGCGCAGGACCCCGAGGTCCTCGTCGGTGGTGTCGAGGAAGCCGAAGGAGTTGAACAGGAGCAGGACGGCGTCGGCGCAGCCGTCGTCCAGGGGAAGGCCGCGGACGTCCGCGTGCAACAGGTTGATCCGCTCGCCGTCCGCCGCGGCGGTGGCGGCGGCGTGGTCGAGGAGGTCCTGGGACAGGTCGACGCCGGTGGTGTGGGTGTAGCCGCGGCGGGTCAGCTCGGCCGTGTGCCGGGCGAAAGCGCAGCACAGGTCGAGGATCGTGTGATCGGTCTGCAGGGCGAGGCGGGCGGCGAGGAAGGCGACGTCACGTCGGGTGGTGGCGCCGTCGTGGCTGCCGTAGCGCTCCAGGTAGCCGGTGCCGCGGTAGTTGCTGATCCACCACGGATCACCGTCGGGCGTCGGGGCGGGCGCGGGGGCGGGCTGGGTCATGTCCGGTTCTCCGTAGGCGGGGTGCGGTGAAGGCGGCCTTCGGCGTCGGGCAGACCGCGGGGAGCGGTGAGGTAGGCGCGGCCGACGACGGCGCCCCAGCCGGCATGCCACAGGCGCGTCAGGTCGGCCCACCCGGACAGGCCGCCGGCGTACCAGAGGAAGGCATGCGGGTGGCGGCCCGCGAGGCGGTCGAGGACCTGCCAGGGGGGCGGGGTGCGGTGGGTTGCCGCGCGGGCGTCGGTGATCAGGACGGGCTGGGTGCCGCCGGTGGCGTCGAGGAGGGCGTCCAGGGCGTCGGTGAGCGCCACGTTGGTGGTGCGGGTGAAGCCGTCGGTGACGATCCGCCCGTCCACGGCGTCGAGGGACAGCATCAGTTGTCCGGCGTCCGCGAGGGTGGTGAAGTCCGGCCAGGCGTGCGGGTCGAGGCGTCCGTCGGGGAGCAGGCCGGTGGAGCCGAGCAGGACACCGGCGGCGCCCGCGTCTAGGAGGCGGCGGACGGCCGGGTCGCGCGGGGCCAGTCGGCCGCCGGCCCACAGCCGGCCGGGGTGGTGGCGCACGGCCGTCTCCAGCAGCGCGGTGCTGGTGCTGGTGCCGGTGGAGCGGTCGAGGTCGATGACGGCGGTGGGCACGTCGTCGTCGAGGAGGTCGGCGAGCAGCCGTCCCGGCGGCAGGCCGGGGAGGGAGGTGACCGTGCCGTGGCGGACGTCGACGTTCACCCGCCACGGGCCGGGCGGCCCGGCGTGAAGGGCAGTGGGCAGGGTGGCCGCAGCGGTCCCCGGGGTGGGGGTGGTGGGCATGTGGGCGCCTCCGGGTTCAGGCGGCGGCGAGCGCGGCCGGGCGGGGGGCGGGCGGTTCGTTCCAGGAGGCGGCGTGGGCGAGTTCGGCCCGCATGGCGGCCAGTTGGGCGGTGGTCCAGGTGCCGGTGCTCACCGCGAGGTCGAAGCTGGCGGCCATCTGCCGGTGCAGCGTGCCCGCCGTACGGTGGGCTCCGTCGCTCAGGTAGGCGCCGGTGTCGCCGCGCAGCAGGTGTCCGGTCAGGCGGGTCTGGATGCTGTGGTGCAGGTTGGGGCGCAGGCTCGGCAGGTCGGCGGCGTCGGCGATGTCGTGCCGGCCGGAGCGGTGGTAGAGGGTCCACGCGGATTCGACGCTGCGGGTGACGGCCCGACCGCCGAGCTGCTCGACCAGCTGGCGGCTGGCGCGCAGCGTGTCGCCGTAGCCCACGTTGTCGTCGATGACCAGCAGGGTCGTGTCGCGGGCCGCGGCGGTCAGGCGGTCGCGGTAGGCGCGGGGGGCTGTGGCGCGGTGGCGGACGGTGCCGCTGGCGCCGAGGTATGCGACGTTGCCCTGGTCGTGGAACCCAAGGCGGACCAGGTGCACGTCGACCGGCCGGCCGAGCAGAGCGGGAAGGACGGTCCGGGCGGCCAGCGCGAGGGACAGCGACCCGTACAGCGGGGCGAGGACGGCGGTGATGTCGGGCCGGGGTGCCAGTACGTGCTCGGCGAGGAAGCGCAGCTCGTTGCCGATCTTGACCGGGTTGTCGAGCTCCCGGAAGGCCCGCCAGCCCGCCTCGTGGGCCTGCAGCAGTGCGAGGTCGCCGGGGTGCGGGGCGAACGGGCCGGCGGCGCGGTGGCCGTGAAGCGCGGCAGCGGTGGAGGTGGCGGTCTCCAGCAGGCGTTCCAGCGCGGCCGGGCGCGGATCGTCGGTGAGGCTGGGGCGGTCGGTGAGGCCGTGCCACAGGGTGTAGGCGCCGGCGGCGGCGAGGTTGTGGAGGTTGTCGAGCAGCGCGTGCCGCAGTGCCGGGGCCTGCCCCGGCGCCCGGTGGTCCAGGCGGCCGAGGGCTTCGCCCAGCGCCGCCCAGGACGGCAGCGCCGTACGGGGCTGGTAGTAGGCCGGGCCCCGGCTGAGCCGGATGTTGCGGGCGCCCGCCGCGGGCCGGGGGCCGCCGGCGGCCGGGAGGAAGGTGTCCAGCAGGGCGGGGTCCAGGCCGGCGTTGGCCGCGAGGTGCAGCTCGGCGGCGGGAATGCGGACCAGGCCCAGCAGGTCGCAGGCGACGGCGCTCCCGGAGACGGGCGGGGCGGGGTAGGCGGGGTGGGCCGTGTTCGCCCGGGGCGGGGGCGGGAGGGTGGTAGTCGTGGTGGTCACGTGGGCTCCGTTTCGCGGATGGGCCGGCGCGCGGCGTGGTCGCACAGCGCTCTCAGGCAGGAGGCGAGGCTGGTGAAGCGGGTGGTCGGTGCCGATCCGGGCGGGGGTTGCCCGGTGGGGGTGATCCAGACCGGGTGCAGTCCGGCGGCGCGGGCGCCGACGATGTCGGCGGTCCACTCGTCGCCGACGTATAGGCACTCCTCGGGCCGGACGGCCAGGTCCTCGCAGGCCCGGTGGAACGGTGCGGGATGCGGCTTGCGGTGGCCGTTGCCCAGCGCGCACACCACGGTCTCGAAGAACGGGTCGAGGCCGGCCTGTTCGAGCTTGGCGTGCTGCTGGTCGGCGTCGCCGTTGGTGACGACGCCGAGCTGGTAGACCGCCGCGAGACGCCGGAAGGCGTCGACGGTGGCGGGGACGGTGCGGATCGCGCGCATCTGCCGGTGGGCGAAGTCGTCGACGTGGGCGGCCAGTTGCCGCTCGTCCAGTACGATCCCGGCTTCGCGCAGGGCGGTTTCCCAGACGTGGCGGCGGGCGGCGGTGTGCGAGCCGAGCGGGGCCAGGGCGCGGTCGTAGTCGCCCCACAGCCGGTCGGAGGTGTGCACGTAGGTGGAGGCGATGACGGCCGCGCTCACGCCGGGGTGGGCGCCGGCGAGTCGGGTGGCGACGGTGTCCAGGGCGTGCTGCCAGATCGCGCGGGTGGGGATCAGGGTGTTGTCGATGTCGAACAGGACGGTGGTGACCGCGGGCATCGGCGGCACGAGCGGCTGGTGGGGGGTGGGGGTCACTGGGCTGCTCCGTGGCCGGTCATCCGAGCGGCCAGCGCGAGGGCAGCCAGGCCCTCGGCGGCGGCGGGGGCGTTCTCGTCGCGGGTGAGGCGGAAGTACAAGTCCGGCATGAGCAGGCCGAGGATCCGGGCCCGGTCCAGGGGCAGGCCGTCGAACCGGTCCAGCAGCCAGGTCGTTTCGAGGAGCTGTCCCCCCAACGGTTCGGCCAGTGGGCAGGTGACCTGAAGGACGCCGCGGTGTTCGCGGACCGCGGCGTCGGCGAGCAGGCCGGTGTGCTTCAGGCAGGAGCCGGCCAGCTTGGCCAGTGTCTGGTCGAGGTCGTGCATGCCGGCGAACTCGGCGTCGATCACCCACCAGCGCGGCTCGGTCGGGTGGACGAGGACGTTGCCCAGGTGGAGGTCGCCGGTGGCGTGGACGAGCCAGCCGCCCGGGGCGGCCGGGGTGAGGGAGCGGCGCGCGAGGTGGATGAGGGAGCGGCAACTGAGGTGGGTCGGTGCGCCGTTGAGGTGAAGGGTGTGGTCGGCCCAGGGCCGCAGCCGGTGGGCGAGGTCCTCCACCCAGCCGGACAGCACCGCGGGGGTCTGGAGCGAGTGGTCGACGTCGTCCTCCCGGCGGGGGGTCAGCGTCGCGGTGGCGCCGTGGACCAGCCGGGCGGCTACCTCGCCCAGGACCGTCAGGAATCGCCCCGGGTCGGTGGCGGCCAGGTCCCGCAGGGGGATGCCGTCCACGGCCTGGGAGACCAGCGTCGCGTCCTCGCCGCGGTAGTGCAGCGCGGTGGCAGGCACGGGCAGATGCCGGGCGAGGGCCTGCAGACCGGTGTGCTCCCGTTCGGCGAAGGCCCGGCCGCGACCGGGCTTGACCACGACCGTGCCCGCGGTCGTGCGGGCGGCGAACACCGGCGTGCTGCTCGGCCGCAGCTGGGCCAGCGCCCCGTCGGGGGAGGCGTAGGCGGGCGCGGGGGCGTGGCAGTCCTCCGGGATCTCCCAGTACGGGGCGGGCACCTCGTCGCGGACGCGGTCGACGGCGGCTGCGATCTCGTCGGTCAGCGGCAGTGGAGCGGGACGCTCGGCCAGCAGCGCGGCGTCCAGCACACCGGCGTCCAGCACCGTCCAGCGCGCCTGGTCGTCCTCGCCCGCGTACAGCAGCCGGATCCGGCCGCCTCCCTCGGGCAGCAGCGCGGGATAGAAGGCGTAGCGGGAGTCCGGGCTGCCGGGGCCGCCGCGGTGCAGGACGGCGCCCAGCGGCCGCCAGGTCAGGCCGTCGCGGGAGTGCGCGGCCGCCAACGAGCGGGAGGTGCCGGCGCCGTAGACCATCAGCAGGCCGCCGTCGGAACTCGCGGCGACGGCGGGGCAGTCGGCGGCGTACGCGTCCGGGGCGCCGGCCGGGCCGGTGGTGACGACGACGCCGTTGCGCTGCCAGACGATGCCGTCGGTGGAGGTGGCCAGGTGGATGCGCCGGTGGTGGCCGTCGCGTCCGGCGTACCACATCCACCAGGCGCCGCCGCGGTGTAGCACGGCCGGCAGCAGCACGTGCTCGCCGTCGCTCGCCCCGTCCTCGGCGGCGGGGGCGAGGGCGAGGTGGGGGGCGGCCCAGGTGGTTCCGCCGTCGCGGCTGACGGTGCGGTAGATCGACCAGGCCCCGCCGTCGGGCCGGGCGCTGAAGTAGGCGTGCAGCGCCTCCTGGTGGACGACCAGGCTCACGCCGGTGACGTCGTCGCAGCCGTCCGGGACCGGCAGCGGCCGGGCACCGTCCAGGGACACCGGCCCGCCGGGCTCGGGCAGGGCAGTGAGGACGATGCGGTTGCGGCCGCCGGTGTACCACGGCTCGGGGGCGCGGCCGGGCAACTGCCGAGGGATGTAGGTACGGGCGTCGGCCGGGCCGGTGGTCACGGCCAGCAGGCGGCGGCCGCCGTGGCGGATGAGGGCCGGGGCGAAGGTGATGCGGCCGTCGGCGCCGGCCAGCACGCCGCGGTGGCGCCCGACGAGGTCCGCCCGTCCCGCCCCGGTGCGGGTCCGGGGGCGCGGGCGCGGCAGTCCGGCCGGTGCGGCGGACAGCAGGAAGTGATCACCCGCCTCGAGGAGTTCGCCCGCCTGGGTGGTCTCCCGCACCGCGCGGCTCAGCGCGGTGAACGCCTCCTGGTCGGCGGCCGCCTGGTCGACGTACGGGCGCATCCACGCCGCGACGCCCTCCAGCGAGTACCGGTCGGTGACCTCCAGTCCGGCCGCGGCCAGCAGGTCCTCGGCCTCGGTGAGGCGGTGGGTGCGGGTGGGCGGCATGTAGTCGTCGGCCGACACCGCAGGCAGCGGCTCGTAGCGGCCGTGGTCGAGGTATCCGCCGCCGGTCAGGGCGGTCATCTCCGTGAACCGGCCGCGCTTGAGCAGGTCCCGCAGGACCGAGGTGCGGGTCAGGAAGATCGCGTGGAACCGGCCGCCCGGCGCCAGCGCGGTCGCGGCCCGGCGCACCGCCTCGACGGCGTCCGCGTCGTCGAGCAGGTGGTAGAGCGGGCCGAACATCAGCACCGCGTCGAACTGGCCCGACGGCGGAACCAGGTGCTGCGCCGGGCCGTGCTGCGTGCCCAGCAGGTGCCCTTCCAGACCGGCCTGGCGGAAGCGGGCGCGGGCGCTGTCCAGGCTGTTCGCGGACAGGTCGGACAGGGCGACCATGTGCCCGCGGCGGGCCAGTTCCAGGGCGTGGACGCCGGGGCCCGAGCCGATGTCGAGGATGCGGCTTCCCGGGCGCAGCCCGGCCAGGACCTGCTGGTGGATGACCTCCGTCTCCAGCCGGTGGTAGGGGCCGGAGCGGGTGCGCTGCCACTCCCGCTCGGGGTCCGCGTCGTAGAACGCGGCCACCCGCTCGATGCCGCTGACGGTCGCGGGATCAGGGAGCGTCCGGCCCGCCGGGAAGGCGCCAGAGGGTCCCGTCGCGGTGGAGCCGGTCACGAGCGGCGAGATGGTCGAGGTGGGACTCAAGGAGGTCGGGGTCGATGTCATGGCCGAGGTCACGCAGCCTCTCGTCGAGCTGGGCGGTGGTCAGGGGGCCGGCGGCCAGCAGGCACCCGGCGGTCTGGTCGGCGTCGCGCAGGACCCGCCAGGGCAGGACCAGCGAGGGCAGGTCGGACATGGACCAGGCAGTGAAGTGCGGCGCTGGGTCCGCGGTGTCCGAGGCCGCCAGGCACGCCAACTGCGGTTCGTACGGGGCGAGGTGGTCGAGGAAGAATCGGGCGGTTCGGCCGGAGTCGACGACCTCGTCCACCACGATCAGCGGCTGCCCCGGCGGGGGAGTACCGGGGGCAAGGAGCCCGTCGGCCGCGGCGAGCAGCTCCAGGCCGTCGGTGCGCTCGCTGCGGCGGCGGGCGGCGGCGGCCAGCACCGTCGAGGCGGGCAGGAGGTCGGCCAGGGACTGGGCGGTGATCCACCCGCCCTGCAAGATGCCCACCAGCGTCACCGCACCGGGGTGGGCGCGGCGGATCTGCCCGGCCACGTCGGCGGCCATCTGCTGGTAGGCCAGCCAGGACACCATGCGGGCCCGGCGGCCGGCCCCGGCGGTGAACACCAGGTCCTCTATCGGCACTTCGGCCGAGGTGCGCGGGTTCGGGCGGTCAGGCATTGCGGACCTCCGGGGCGTAGCGGTCCCACAGCAGTGCCATCAGCCGGTCCGAGCCGCCCGCCACCCGCTCGAACGCCTCCTCCCACGAGCCTTCCTCCGGACCGTCGTCGGCGCCGAGGGGCGGCCCCGGCGCCTTGCGGCGCGCCCACAGGCTTGGCGCGGGCGGCAGCGCCCCGCCCACGGCGCGCACGGCGGTCTCGAGGTCGGCCAGGTGCTCGCCGACCCCGCGGCCGAGCGCGGTGATCTCCTCGGGGTGGTTGAAGGGCGTGCCGACGTCCAGCGTCAGCGGTACCAGGTACACCGCGGCGGGGACGCCGGTCAGGGCCCGACGCAGTCCGGCGTGGGTGCGGCCGGTGAACACGCTGTCGTCCAGGTGCACCACCACCTGCCCGTCCGCCTCCAGGCGCCCGGTGCGCCACGCGGTGCCCGAGACCCGGGCCATCTCCTCCTCGTGGACCGAACCCCGGGTGAGCGCGAGGCGGACCCGGTCGCGCTGACCGGCCGGCAGCATCCCGGCGAGCACCGGGCCCGCGGCCATCGCGCCGAAGGCCTCGCTGACCAGCAGCACCGGCGCGCCCGGATGTGCTGCGGCCAGCGCCGGCCAGCGGGTCTGGGCGACTGCGGCGATCTGCCACAGCACGTCGCCCTCGCGCACGGCGCGCACCGCGTCCGCCGCGACCTGGGGCCCCTGAAGTGCCCGCGCCAGCTCGCGCAGGATCTCCGGGATCCGGGCATCGGAGGTCAGGGCGGTCGCCCGCTCCGCCCAGGTGGCCCGATCGCACGGACCGGCCGGGCAACCCTGCGGCTGCCACCGGTTCCAGGCAGCCTCGGCCAGCAGCACGCCGAGCCCCTGAAGGACCTCGTCCAGCACCCCGGCCGCCCTGTCGTCGGCGAGGACTGCGGCGCTCCACCGCGCGGTGCACACGTCCTGCACCGCCGATTCCAGGAACGCCAGCCACGCCACCCACGCGTACCACCCGGCCGGTTCCCGCGCCGCGGTCTCCGCCAGCGGGCGGGCGAACTCCGCGTACCGGGGCCACCGCTGCTGGACGGTGGCGAACCTCCGGCCCGGCGCCGGAGCGCGGCCGGGCAGGTACATCTGCGCGTCGGCCGTGTAGTAGCCGAAGCCCCGCAGATACACCCAACCCCCGCGCACCACCCGGTCGTCGAAGAACGCCCTCGCCGCTGCCGGAAGTTGGTTCTCCAGTGCGGCCGGAAGGCGGAACCCGCCGCCGTCCGCCAGATGCTGCGCCGCCGCGACACCCGGCGGCGGGCTGATTGCGCCGCCGGCCTGGAGCGCCGCCGTCCAGCCGCGCTCCAGCTCTCCGCGCTGCGCGGCCATCTCCCTCGACCAGCCGAACAGCCGCCGTCGCGCCGGCAGTAAGAGGCCCGCCCGGCCGGGCTCGGCGGGGACGGTGGGGACGGCTGCCCGGGCGGTCATGTCGCCACCGGCCGGGCCAGGGCATGCGACGCCTCGGCGAAGGCGGCGGCGTAGGTGCCGATCGTCTCCTCGGTGTCCTGGTCGGTGACGCTCACGCTGATCCGGCCCGCGTTGTAGGCGCTCTCGCCGTGGAAGGGACCGCACCGCCGCGGCCGCCAGGTGCCGGATGCCGCGTGCAGCGGGACCGGATGCGTGAACAGCGGCATGCCGGCCAGCGAGCCGACCGAGGGGTAGTGCGCCGGAACCCCGGCGTCCTGCAGCCGCCGCAGGTAGGCGTTGACGTCCACCCCCGGCTTCAGCTCGCCGGGCTGGATCTGCGGCCGGTAGGAGAACCAGCCCCCCATACCGGCGCCGGGCCGCACCACAGGCGGCCGCACCCCCGACAGGCCCTGAAGGCCCCGGGTCAGCCGCTCCAGCAGCGCGCGGCGGGCCGCCAGACGTTCCACCAGGTCCTCGGCGTTGGCCAGGCCCACCACCGCGGCCAGCGGGTGCATCCGCATCTTCAGCCCGAGCCCGGTCTCCCCGAACGCCGCCAGCTCCGGGTCCTTCAGCAGCAGGGCGCGGCCGCGGTAGTGGCCGGCCAGCAGCGCCCGCTCGCGCCACTGCGGGCGCGCGGCGCTGAACAGGCCGCCCTCACCGGCGGGCCAGGACTTCCTGTCCTGCATGCTGCCGACGCAGATGTCGCCGAACGTCCCCACCCGCTGCCCGTGCAGCATCGAAAGGTAGGCGTGGCTGATGTCCTCGATCAGGTGCAGATCCCGTTCGCGGCAGATCCGGGTGATCTCCTCCATCGCGGCGGGATGCCCCAGGTAGTGCGTCACCGTCACGCACCGGGTCAGCGGGGTGATCGCCGCCTCCAGCGCCGCCGGGCACAGGTTCCCGGTGTCCGGCTCCACGTCGACGAGCACCGCGTTGAGCCCGGCGTGCAGCGCAGGACTCAACGAGGCGTGGAACGTGGTGACCGGCCCGATCACCTCCGAGCCGGGCGGCATGTCCAGCGCGAGGTAGGCCGCGTGCAGCCCGGCGGTGCCCGAGGAGAACGACAGCGGATCCGGCAGGCCCAGGACCTTCTCGATCCGCTGCTCCAGTTCCCCGATCACGCCGGAGCCGTCCGCCACCGACAGCGCCCCTCCCGCGCGAACGTAGTCCGCGAGCGCCACCGCGATTCGCTCGCGCTGCGGAGCCGGCTCGAAACGGTGCGGCATGGCGTCCTCCAACTCCCGCGCACCGGCCGTCGGTAGGCGGCCGTACGCGTCGTGACAGGTGGCGGCAACGGCCCAGATGTTGGCCGGCCAAGCCGTCGGCGCGGTCGGCCGGCGGCGGGCTCACCAGCACACAGCGCCCGAAGAGGCTGCGGCAGAGGGGACCGGAGAGAACGTTGAGAATTTCGCGGCGAGAGCGAGAAAAGCCGAGAATTCGCGCCCCACACAGGAGATCTGACGTAGCGTCCGGGCGTGATGACCCTCCGCGACGCGACGTCGGCGGACGCCGGGTCGGCGTCCGCGCCCCCTCGAACCAGGCCCTGGCCGCCGCCCTCCGGGCAGCCCGGTGGACACCCCGTGATCTCGTCCGGGCCCTCAACCCCCGCTTGGAAGCCGCCGGCCAGCCCACCTTGCACCTGACTGCCGGCCGGGCCTGGCTCAACGGCACCAGGCCCCGCTCCGCGACCGTGCGCCGGCTCGCGGCCACCGTCCTCACCGAGGCCACCGGCGAACCTTTCAACGCCGCGGACCTCTGGGGAGAGCCCGCTGCGGGCGGCGCGACGGCCGAGAAGACCGCCACCGACGACCTCGTCGGCCGCCGCTCGGTCGCCGACGTCCTGGCCACCGCCACCGCATGGACCGCTACCGAACCGCAAGAGCAGGCCATCCTCCACCCGGCAGGCGACAGCCAGCTCCTGAGCGCCGTCTGGGACGCCACCCGACAGAGCCCGCTGCGCACCGCTGCACCGGGCACCCAGGAGCAGGTCCTGCCCGCGTTCGTCGACGTCCTCGAAGGCCACCTCGGCCGCCTGCGGCGCCTGGACGACACCGCCGGAGGCGGAGCCCTGTCCCAGCGGTACGTGCGCATCGAACTCGCCGGCGTCCTCGACCTGGTCCGCAGCAGCAGCTACACCACCGACGTCGGCACCCGCCTCCTCGCCACCGCCAGCGGCATGGCCCAGCTCAGCGGGTGGATGGCCTTCGACGCCGACCTCAACGCGGCCGCTCAGCGCTACCAGCTCCTCGCGATCCGCCTCGCCAGAGCCGCCGGCGACACCACCACGGTCGCCAACGTCTTAGGCATGCTGGCCTACCAGCACGCCGCGACCGGCAAGCCCGCCGCTGCCCTGCGCTACGCCGAAGCCGCCGTCGACCACACCGCCCGCAGCAGCCCCGTCGTCCGCGCCCGCGCCTGGGGCCGCATGGCCACCGCCCACGCCGCGGCCGGCGACATCAGCGCCTTCCGGGACGCCACGGACCGCTGCCGAACCCTCCTGGAACACCGCCGCGACGACGACCCGCCCTCCTTGTACTACTTCACCCCCGAACAGGTCTCCGCCGAGGCCGGCCACGCCCTCGTCGAACTCGCCGCCACCAACCCCGCCCACACCAGGCGCCTGCTCGCCGAGGCGACCACGCTCCTGTCCCCCCTCACCGACCACGGCCCCACCAGCGGATTCCCCCGCTCCGCCCTCCTGCACGGCATCCACCTCGCGCACGCCCACCTCCTCGCCCGCGACCCCGACGCCACCGCAGCCACCCTCCTGCAACTCGCCGACCGGGTACCCGACGTGCAGTCCATCCGCTGCCGCAACCTCCTGCGCCGGATCCGCCGTTCAGCAGGCGCCCGCATGCGCGCACCGGACGGCGCCCGTGCGCTCACCGCCGTCGACAGGGCACTATCGGCTTCATGACCTTCGTGCCCACCGCCTCCGACGCCCCGGCCGCGATACGCCTGACGCCCTCCGTGACCGCCGCGCACTACGACCACCCGGACGCCCGGCGCCTGACCCAGGCCCTCCGCGCCGAACAGCACACGTTGTACGGCTTCGCCGACGACCCGGACGCCACCCCCGAGGCGGACTTTGACCCGCCCGCCGGCCTGTTCCTCATCGCCCACGTCGGCGACGAGGCGGTCGGGTGCGGAGGCGTACGCCTCCTCGATGAGCACACTGCAGAGATCAAACGCATGTACGTCTCCGGTGAAGCTCGCGGCCACGGAATCGGCCGGTACCTCCTCCAACGTCTCGAAGGGCATGCTGCCAGCCGCGGCGCGACGCGGATCATGCTGGAGACCGGACGGCGCAACACCGCCGCCCTCGCTCTCTACCATCGGGCCGGTTACCTGCCCTGCCCCTCCTACGTCGCCGGACGCGACGCCCGAGTCAACCGGGCCATGACCAAGCTCCTCGGCAGCAGCTCACGGTGACTGCTGGAGGACCGCCCCGCCCGGCGCCGGCTTCCTGCCGAGGAGGGTGAAGTACTCCGTCGCGATGATCGACTCCCGCTCCGCTGCGGGAAGCCGGGAGAGGATTCCGGGAAGGGGCCGCTCCCGCGCGGCTTCGCTGCGGTGTGCCAAGATCGCGGCCAGTTTCCGGTCCGTGCAGTCGCTCACGTCGACCGTCTCGGTGACGTGTCCGTCCGGCACGCTGAGCACCTTCTTGCCAACCCGCGTCAACAGCGCACCCAGTTCGCCCACCCCCGAATGTGGATGCGTCGCGGCGTACAGCGAGTCGGGCTGCCACGGAGCCCCGGCCTGCGGGTAGAGGTGTTCCAGGCCCGCGGCGTGGAACGCCAGCAGCGCCGCCTGGTGGGTGCGGAGGTGGTCCGGGTGGCCGGTCAGCTGGCCGTAGGCGTCGTGGGTGACGACGACCTGTGGCCGTACGGCGCGGATGTGTTCGACGATCAGCCCCGCTACCTCCTCCAGCGGGGCGTCGCAGAGCCGGGGCCGGCCGGGCGCGGAGTCGGGGATGCGAGCGTCGGCGAATCCCAGCATGCGCGGCCTGCCCGCCCCCAGGATGTCCAGGGCTTCTGCGAGTTCGCCGGCCCGGTGGCTGTCGGGCGCCCAGGTGGCGGTGACCACGGCGGTCGTGGCGCCCGCGGCGGCGTGCTGCGCGAAGACGCCGCCGGCCAGGAGGGACTCGTCGTCCGGATGGCCGAAGATGCCCAGCAGGGACGGCATGGACGCAGAAGAGGACGGAGGCACGGTAAGACCTTTTCTGTCGAACGTGGTCGCGGGAGGTGGTCGGTGCCGGGCTAGCGGCCTGGGGAGGCGTACGGCTGGAAGTGGGCGGCCGGGTGGTCGAGCGGGAGGGCGGGGTTCCAGGCGGTCAGGCACTGGGCGCTGGGCACGAACAACGGCTGGGGCAGCGCGGTCAGAGGCCAGAACCGCCAGGAGCCGATGGTCTCTTCGCGTTGACGGGGGGTGCCGGAGCAGCGGGTGATCAGGACGGGCACCGTCAGCCGTACGACGTCGCCCACCCGGTCCAGGAGCGTGCCCAGCACCTGTACGTCGTCGGGCTCGGCTACGAGGCCGGCTTCCTCGTGGAGCTCGCGGACGGCTGCCTCGGCGAACGTCTCGCCCGGTTCGACGGTCCCGCCGGCGAGCTCCCAGGTACGGCGCCGGTGTCGGCCGAGCAGGATGCCGTCCGGGCCGTGCACGATCACACCGACGCCGAGCGCGGTGTTCGGCGGGGGAGGTGCGTTGGTGCGGGGACGGCTCGGCACGCGTTCCGGACGGCGGGCCGTGTACAGCCGGTAGGAGACCGCGTTGTCCGTCGTCGGAGAGTCGATCGCTGTGACCGAGTCCAGGGTGAGGCCGTGCTGGACCAGGAGGTCTTCCCAGAGCTGCACGCTGAGGACCCACATGTTCACGGGGTGGTCCTGGGTCGTGCCGGGCAGCCGCAGGATCTCGGGGCGCGGGGTCACCTCGTTCGAGGGCCCGGCGCCGTCCGAGTTGGTGTGCAGCGCGGAGAAGACCAGGCGTCCGCCCGGTTTGAGGCCGTTGGCCAGGGCGGGCAGCAGCCGGTTGGGGTCCAGATACGGCAGGGAGCCGACGGAGTAGATCAGGTCGTACGGGTCGGCAGCGCGCAGGTGGTCCACTGCGTCGGCGCACACCAGGTGCAGACCGGGGTGGTCCGGGTAGCGGGTGAGGGCGCGCTGGTGCTGGGCGGGTGAGGCGTCGACGGCGGTGACCTTGGCGCCCAGGGCGGCCAGGTTCGCGGCGTGCCGGCCGAGGCCGCTGCCGAGGTCGAGGACGCGTAGTCCCGCCACCTCACCGAGGGCGTTGATGCCGGGGCCGGTCTCCGGGATTCCCCAGTCCCACCGGTCCAGTTCGGGCAGCTGAAGTCCTCTGGTGATCTGGTGGGTGCCGTAGGTGTTCCAGATTTCGAGGGTGTCCTTCTCGGTGGTCACCGAGTCCTCCATCGGCAAGGGGTGAGTGGGGGTCAGGGGTGCAGGGCGTAGCAGCGGAGCACGTCAAGGTCGGCGGCCTGGACGGCGGACCAGCCGGAGGTGAGGGTTTCGACCTCGGCCGGTCTGATCCCGAGACCTCGGAGAGGGTCGGTGTCCTCGCGGCGTCCGGCGATCTCGGTGACCACCCAGAACGTCCCGCCGGGGACAAGGAGATGGCGGACGCGGTTGAGGAAGGCTGTCTTGTCCTCCATCCACCGGTAGACGAGGCGGCAGGTGATGACCGCGTATGCGGGCTCCGGCAGGTCCGTGAGGTCGCTGGTGGTGATGTCGACGCACCGCCACGCCGGACCGGGGGTGGGACCTTCGTCGTGGGCGGCGGCGAGTGCGACGGCGCTGGGGGAGATGTCGATGCCAGTGGTGCGGTATCCGAGCTCGTGGTGAAGGTGGCGGGCCAGGGCGCCGTCGCCGCAGCCGATGTCGAGGGCCGGCCGTCCGCGGCCGGGGCCGAGGTGTTCATCCATCAGCCGGTTCTCGGGGCCGTCGAGTTGCCGGTAGCGACGACCGCCTGCCCAGAGCGGTTCCCAGTAGGCGGCGGTCGCGGTCGTCGTCATGAGGCTCCTTCACGGGCGGGCGGCACGGCGGTACGCCCGGGCGGGACGGGCATGTCCCGCAGGGCGCGGACAGGGGAGACGAGCAGGAGGATCACGGGGACGATCTCGAGGACCGCCCCGACGGTGAGGGTTCCCCGGACGCCGAGGAAGAGGACCAGGGCGCCGGCGGCCGCGGAGGCCAGGGGCCGGGCTCCCGCGGTCACCGTGGTGCTCGCGGCCTGCATGCGGCCCTGGAAGCGGGGCTCGCACAGGATCTGCCTCAGGGACCTCTGGCTCGTCCCGGAGGCTGTGGCCCAGAACAGCTGAACGGCCAGCGTCCCGGCGAGCGCGATCTGCCAACGGAGTCCGGGTCCGGCGAGCAGGAGGGGGATCTGGGCCAGCGGGCTGACCGCGAACCCGATGATGATCGTCGGTCCGATGCCGAAGCGGGACGCGATGCGCGGGGCGAGGAGCGCCCCGGCCAGGCTGCCCGCCCCGCCGACGCCCATGATCACGCCGAACTCCGTCGGGGATACATGCAGGTCGACGAGGAGGTAGTACGCCCAGTACGTGTTCATGACCGCCAGGCCGAAGCTGAGCGTGGACAGGGCCGCGATCACTGTGCGGATCGTGGGCTGCCCAGCCACGTAGCGCAGGCCCTCACCGATGTCCCGCGAGAGGGTCCGGCGGCCTTCGGGCGGAGCGGCGACCAGCTCGGGGGTGCGGATGCGCCACACGAGAAGGGCGGAGACGAGGTAGGAGAGGACGTCGGCGAGGACGGAGCGGGCGGCGCCGATGGCGCCGACCAGCGCGGCGCCCGCGTTGCTGCCCGCGCTGTCGGCCACCGACGAGGCCGCGCCGAGCCGGGAGTTCGCGCGCTGCAGCAGGTGAGGTTCGACGAGGACGGGCAGGTAGCTGATGGCGGCCGCGTCGTGCACGATCTTGGTGATGCCCAGGATGACGGCGACCGCGTACAGCTGGCCGATGCCGAGCACTCCGGCGAAGGCGGCGGCCGGGATGGTCGCGAGGCCCGCGGCGGCGGTGAGGTCCGCGGCGATCATCTGGGGGCGCTTGGCGTAGCGGTCCGAGAGCGCGCCGGCCGGGAGCGCCACGACGGCATTCGGGAGTTGGCCGAGGAAGGCGAGCGCGGCGATCTGGGTGGTGGAGGCGTGGAGTTCCAGCACGGCCAGGGTGGGGAGGGCGACGGTGCTAACCGCGGATCCGGAGAGGCTCGCGCACTCGCTGGCGACCAAGCGGCGCAGATCCGGGGAGGTGACCGTCGAGGCCTTGGCCGTCTGGGTGGAGGTCGTCACCCGGCCTCACCGCCCAGCAGTTCTGGGGCGATCACGTTGGCGTAGAGCCGGCCGGTGGAGAAGTGGGTGAGGACCGCGTGGGTGAAGGGGTGGCAGTCGGGGGGCGGGGCGGTCGGGTCGACCCACACCAGCTCGGTGTGCGTGCCCGGCTCGCGGTTGTACGGGGTGCCCTCCCACTCCCGCACCGTGAAGGCGGCGCCGATCACCCGCTCACCGTCCGCCGCGTGGAAGTGGAGCAGCTGGCAGAACCGCAGGCGGTCCGGGCTGATGTGGATGCCGACTTCCTCGGCGAGCTCGCGCACCGCTCCCTCGTCGAGGAACTCGCCGTCCTCAAGGCGTCCTCCGACGACCGTGAGCATCCCGGGGGAGTGCCACGACGTCGCCTGGTGCCGGACGGTCAGGATCCGGCCGTCGCCAGGACGCTGGAGCAGGACCATGACGTTCCCGATGCTCCGGTGTACGGCGCTCACGACCGGTCCTCCTTCATGAGCCTGTCCAGGGTCCGCCGACCGCGGGCGGTGACCTCGGCGTCGCCGTTGTCCGGGCCCCAGGCAAGGCAGTTGACCGCGTCCAGCGCGGTCAGGCAGCGGAGCGCGTGCCGCTCGGCGTCGGACAGCTCCCGCCCGTAGGACAGGAGGAACGCCTTCTCGCGGTCCGGATGGTCGGCCCACTGGGTGGTGGCGAGGATGACGAGGTCCTGGACGCGCGCGGCCGGCCGGGACCGTTCGAAGTCGATGAGGGCGAGCCCGCTCGTGGACCACAGCCAGTTCCTCGGCTGGTTGTCGCCGTGGATGTAGCCGACGGGTACCGGGCCGACGCGGCGAAGGCGTGCGGCGTGGTCCCGGATCAGCTGCTGCTCGTCCTGGTTGAGCCGGTCCCCGGCGCGAGCCAGGTACTTCTCCGCTCCGTCAGCGGCGGCGGACAAAGAGGCTTCGGCCTCCACCTGGTCGCCGCGGTCGAGTGGCCCGGCCTCGTGGAGCCGGGCGCAGAGCGCCCCGGCCTGTTGGTGCACGGTCCGCCACCCGGCGGCGCCCAATCCGAGTTCCTTCGCCGGGGCGCCGGGAACCGCGGTGAGCAGCAGGGCCAGGTCCTGGGCGCGGCTGTCGACGAGGTGGGGCGCCCGGGTGTGTCCGAGTGCGGGGACGATGTGACGGTAGGCCCGGCTCTCCCGGGTGAAGAACTTCACCGAGGGCGAGACCTTCAGGTAGTGGTGCACCCCGCGTTCGCCCTCCAGATCCCACACCCGGGAGCGGTCCCAGCTGTGCGAGGCGTCGCGGACGGACACGACGGGGCCGATCCGCTGTTCCGCCCAACGCTTCAGGGCCGCGGGCAGCGGCTTCGTCGAGCTCATCCGGCACACCTCGCGACCGGGCGCGGGACGGCGGAGCGGCAGAACGCACCGCCATCAGATTCGGTGAGATCGGGGAACACGGTTCCTCCCGGGGTGTCGGTCGCGTTGATCGTCGGAGTGCCGGATGGGCAGACCAGGCCGGCGGCGGCCGACCCTGGCCGTTGCCGGCCGGAGTCGGCTCAGTACTGCGGGCAGGGGATCAGGTCGGATCGGGCGCGCCGCCGGTGCGCTGCTCCAGTTCCCACAGGGTCCGAAAGAGCCCGGGCTCGCGGGTGAGCTGCGCGTACGTGCCTTCCTGGACGAGGCGGCCCTGGTCGAGGACGACGATCCGGTCGGCCACTGCGACGTTGGCGAGCCGGTGCGTGATCAGAAGGATGGCGCGGTCCTTGGCCAGGTCCCGCAGGCCGGTGAAGACGTGGTGCTCCGCCCGGGCGTCGAGCGCGGCCGTGGGCTCATCCATCACCAGCAGCTCGGCCTTCCGGTGAAAGGCCCTGGTCAGGATGACGCGTTGCCACTGCCCGCCGGACAGCTGGTGGCCGCCAAACCACTCGCTGGTCAGGAGGGTGTCGAGGCCGGAACGGAGGGCGGGCAGCATGTCCGCGGCTCCGGACGCCTCGCAGGCCGCCATGAGCGCGGCGTCGCTGGGGTCGCCCTGCCCCAGGGTGACGTTGTCGCGCAGCGTCAGCGGCAGGTAGGTGAACCGCTGCGGCGCGACCGCCACGTGCTTCCACGCCTCCCACGGCTCCAGCCGCGCGGTGGTCGTGTGATCCCAGGCCACTTCCCCGGAGGTCGGCAGCAGCAGTCCGCAGATCAGCCGGGACAGAGTCGTCTTCCCTGACCCGTTCTCCCCGACCAGCGCCACGATCTCCCCGCGCCGTACCTTCAGCGATACCCCGGCCAGGCTGTCCTTCTCCGCACCGTCGTACCGGTAGGTGACGTCGCGGACCTCGAACCGTTCCGGCGGCGCCGACAGCATCTCGGAGCCACGCGAGGCCACCATCGCCTGCCCGTGCGCGTTGTCGATGAAGTTCTGCCAGTCCTGCACGTACCAGCCGGTGCGCACCAGCCGGGCCCCGCCGTTGATGATGCCGCGTACGGAGCCGGTCGCCGTCTGCAGGGCGAAGACCGCGCCGCCGCCCGCCGCCAGGTCCATCCGGCCGGAGACCAGGAGCCACAGCAGGGTCGCCCAGACCGCCGCCGAGGCGACTCCGCCGGCCGCCGCGCCGGCCAGGCCCATCCAGGCCCCGGTGTTCGCGGCCTCGCGCTCGGAGACGTTGACGGAGGCGGCCAGGCGCCGGTAGCGGCCGAGGAGGAACGGGCCGGCCAGGCAGGCTCGCATCTCCTCGCTGGACTCCATGTAGGACATGTGCCAGCGCAGCTTGTGCAGCATCCGTCGGCGCCCCGACGTCTCCAGGCTCGCGAGGTACACCACGCGGGCCGCGCGCACGTACGCGGCGGCCTGCGGCAGGCACGCCAGGAGCAGCAGAGGCAGGAGAATCGGGTGGATCACGGTGAGGACGGTCGCGCCGGCGGCGAGGGTCGCCGTGGCGGCCAGCACGTCCTGGGCTTCCTCCACGAGGTCGGGAGTGACCTGGGCGCCGCGGTCGGCGATGTCGTACTGGTCGTTGTACCCCGGCTTGTTGTTCGCCGCGGCCTCGGCGCCGAGAGCCGCCTCGACCATGCTGACTTCCGCGGCCCGGGCGAGCACCGGCCGCAGCCGCCCGGTCAGCCAGGTCACCGTGACTCCCAGCAGGGCGCGCAGCCCGGCAGCCACCGCGATGACGGCCAGCTGCGGAGCCGCCTCCCGCAGCCGCTCGGTGATGTCGCCGGAGGCGATCAGCGCGGTGAGGGTCCCGGTCACGGCGAACAGGCCCAGTGCGGCCAGCACGCCGGTGCCGATCTGGCACGCGAGCAGTCCGGCCGTCGCGCCCCGGTCAACCTGCCACGCCATCCGCAGCGACCGGCGCACCAGCACGGGCAGGCGCCGCGCCATCGTGGTCGTCGTCATCTGCGCGCCGGCCTGGATCCGGGACTCGTCCCGGTACTGGAACTCCTCCTCCTGCGCCGCGCCCCCGCTGTCGGGTGGGGTCCCCTCCGCTTCGTCCGTGCTCGGCTGTGCGGCTGTGCTGCCCGAGGTCAAGTCGATCCCCCTGTCGGTCGTCACGGCTGGTTCGCGAGGCTCAACGACACAGCCCGGATATCGAACACACGTTTTTCGGTCGGTCCTGAAGTCCCGGGATAGAGCGTTCGAGGAACCGTGGGAACAGCACCGACCCAGCTCTCGCAACGGCACTGCCACAAAGGGCGTTTGGCCGAATCGCCGAGGTTCCCAAGCGCCGTACGCCAGCGGGCGCGTTGGTGCGTATGGGGCCCGTCGGACTTGTAGAGTGCGGGGCTTCCGGTACGCCACGACTCTTGTGGAGCTGACTGTGCACGTGCTTGGTGGCCGCCCTCGAGCGGCCCATCCCGGCGGAACCCTCCTCGGGACGAGCGGAGGGCGATGACCTGTGGCGATCACTGATTCCGACATCGCGGGAGTGCTCACCGCCTACCTTGAGCGCTACCCGCAAGAGGCCGGACAACTGGCCGAGCCTCTGCGGCTCCTGGCCGAAGGCCGGGGGGTCGCCTCGCGGCGGACCTTCCCGATGCACGTCACCGCCGGCGCGCTGCTGGTCCGGGACCACGCCGAGGTCCTTCTGATCGAACACCTCGCGTACGGGATCACTTTGCAGCCAGGCGGTCATCTGGAGCCGACCGATACGACGCTGGTCGGCGCGGCGCTGCGGGAGCTGTCCGAGGAGACCGGCATCGACCCTGGACAGGTCGCCCTCGTCTCTGCGCACCCTGCCTATGTCGAGTTCGGCCGGGTGCCGGCCAGGCCCGCAAAGGGCGAGCCGGACCACTACCACCTGGATTTCGGCTATGTCTTCACGACGGCAGACGCCGAGGTCGGGCGTATCCAGGAGTCCGAGGTGACCGGCGCCGCCTGGTACCCGCTGGATCTCGCGGAGCGCCTCGTCGGGCCCCGGATCGCGCGGGCGGTCACCACATCGACCGGAATCAGGTAACCCCTGCGCCACCGGAAGCTCTCGTGGCGGCCGGCTGACGGGCAGGGAACATGCCGTCATAGAAGACGCCGGGGCAAGCGCGTTCGGCGTCATGCCTCTGCCGGAAGCTCGGCGACGATCACGAGCCAGCTCGTCACCGTGACGTCGTCTGGCTTGGACTGGGCGGTGGCCTCGGCGAGGATCGCCATCTTCTGCTCGTAGGAGAGGGCGCCCTCGGGGTGGGCGAAGACGGGAATGGACAGCCAGGCCGCCCTCTCAGCGGTCGTGGTGTGCTGGCCGGTGACCTCCGCGGCGACAACGTGCAGCCCGGCATCGGCCAGCAGCCCGGTGATCATGGGGAGCGGGAGCTTCGGAGGGACGGCGGCCGTCGGCGGGACGATGCCGTAGTCCCGGTTAGCGATCTGCTCGATCAGGGCGCTGAGAGAAGGCCCGGTCGGCGGGGACAGCGCGTCGGGGTGGGTGACCCCGGCGAAGGCGCCGCCGATGTTGAAGACGAACCGGCCTCCGGGCCGCAGTACACGGCGCACCGCAGTGACCACAGCGGCGACGTCCGTCTTCCACACCGCCGAGTTGCACACGACGGCATCCACGCTGCGCGCCGGGACATGGTCGGCCAAACCTTCGGCAGAGCCGTTGACCCAAGTCAGCCGGGGGTCGCTCAGGAGTCGGCGGCCGATGCTCTGCATGGCGGCGGAGCTGTCGAGGGAGAAGACGGTGGAGTCGGGCGGCGCCAGGGCGAGGATCGCCTCGGCCGTCGTACCGGTGCCGCCGCACAGGTCGACGATCACACGACTGCGGGTGAGGTCGGCACGCGCGGCCAGATCGCGGCTGGAGGCGCTGTACATGGGGTAGGCCCGGGTGAAGGCGGCGTAGGTCTCGGCGGTGATGTCGTCGTCCCAGCCGGTGAGGGCGTCGTACTCCAACGGGTTCCTCGCTCTCGTGGTCGGGTGCCGCACGTGGCGGGCGTGGAGGTGATCTGGATCCGCTCGAACCGAACCGAACCGAACCGGCGGTGCGGGGCCGGGTGTTTTGCGTGTCCTTGAAGCCGGTCGGGTCGCGGTGGGCTCAGTCGAAGGACGGCTTGACGTTGCGGCTCCGCTTGAGCTCGAAGAAGCCGTCCGTCGCCGCGACCAACGCCAGGCCGTCCCAGAGCTGTCCGGCGGCTTCGCCGCGGGGGGCCGGAGTGATGACGGGACCGAACAGGGTCGTGCCGGCGATCCGCAGGACGGGGGTCCCGACGTCGAGGCCGACCTCGTCGAACGCCTCGTGGTGCGAGTCCTTGATGCGCTGGTCGAACTCCGTGCTGGAGGCCGCCGCGGCCAGCGAGGCCGGCAGCCCGGCCTCCGCCAGGGCTTCGGTAATGACGGTGGGGTCCTCGCGGCGCCGCTGGTTGTGCAGCCGGGTGCCGATGGCCGTGTACAGCGGCCCCAGCACGGGGCGGCCGGCGTGTTCGGCGGCGGCGGCGCAGACCCGCACCGACCCCCAGGCCGTGTTCATCAGCTCCCGGTAGTCCTCGCTGATGCCCTTGCCGCCCCGCTGGTCGAGGTTGAGGTAGGCGAGCGACATGATCCGCCAGTCGGCGCGCACCGGCCGAACCTGCTCGACTTCCAGGAGCCAGCGGGAGGTGATCCAGGCCCAGGGGCACAGCGGATCGAACCAGAACGGGACCTGGACCTCGTCGCCGCGGGTCTCTTCGGCGATCGTCATGATGCGTACCGTCCAATCTGCGAGTGGCACTGCATGGCTACGTTGTCGGGCGGATGGGCTAGATGTTGAAGAGCCCGCCCTGGACTGGGATGTTGCTCTTGGCGGTGCGCCCCGCCACCTTCACCAGGGCGGCGAGGTCGGCGAGCTGCGCGGCGTCGTCTGCAGCACCAAGGAGGCGGAGGAACACCTGCGCGGTGACGTCGACGTCGGCGTAGGCCCGGTGGCGGGCGGCCGGCTGCGCGATGGCGAAGTGCGCCAGCAGGGTGTCGAGCTTGTAGTTCGCCAGGCCCGGGACCAGGTACTTGGCGAGGGGGATGGTGTCGAGGAAGTCGACACGGGACAGGGCCGGGCAGTGCTCTCGGGCGTTGTGGATGACGTTCGCCTCGGTCGCGGCGTGCTGCGCCACCAGCAGGTACCGGCCGCCAGGGGTGAAGCGCCGGTCCAGGGCGCCCATGACGTGCGCCACGTCCGGGGCGCCTGCCAGTTCGGCCGCTGTCAGGCCGGTCTGGGCCGTGTCGGCCGGTGTCACCGGGGCGAACGCGGGCGGCCGGATGAGGGAGGTACTCCGGCCCGCCTCCGTCCACGCACCATCTGGGCAGCGCAGGGCGAGAGCCGCGACTTCGATGGGCTGCGCCGGGTAGCCCGTCGGCGTCGTCGTCTCGAAGTCGATGACCACGAACGTCGTTGCCCGGAAGTCGGGGTCGTCGGTCAAACTGCCCATAGGTTCGCCGTTCATCTCGGTTGGGTGGCAGCGCTGGCGCGCGCCCTGCTCATCGAGGAGAGCACGTGCCAGCGCCTGCCCGGGTGGGTTCTCGTCAGTGCCCGATGAGCCGGACCACGGCCGCCGTGGCCGCGGGCAGATCCGGCGCGTTCCAGAGGCGCTCGCCGGTCCAGGTCTCGCTCAGGGACCGGTAGAGGTCGGACATCACCGGCAGGAACTCGCCCGGCAATGGGGTAGGAGTGGGCCACCGGTGCCGGGGCACGCCTTCGGCGATCAGCTGGTTGACGGGGACTTCGAGCCCGTTGTTGACGTACCAGTTCCGCAGGACCTGCTTGCCGCAGTGCACGCCGTCGAAGAGCAGGCGGCTCTCGTCGGGCGTGCCGGGGCTGTCGGCGAGCACGAGGCCGCCGTCGGCCGCCACCACGAATTCGAGTTTGCCGTCGCAGTGCCGCAGGCCCACCGTGCGCGCGTGTTCGGTCAGCACGCGGTTGACTGTGACGGTGGTGTCGAGCAGGGCTTGGAACCGGTCGTCGTCGAGGCCCGTGAGGCGTTGGGCTTGTGCCGCGTCGATGTACTGGTTGACGTCGTCCAGCATGGTCGCGAACTCGACGAGCGGGTCCTTCAGCTCCTCCCCGACCGCGGGGAGGGAGCTGAGTCCGGCCTGGGCCGGGGTGAGGGTGCCGGCTGCGAGACGGCGGTGGACGGAGCTGCCCTGCGGGAGTTCGGTGCGGACAAGGACCTGCACGGGGAGCAGGGTGTTGCGGACGTCGGGGGCCAGGGGCACGGCGTCCGGGGCGGGTAGGCGGGCGAGATCGAACTCGATGTGGCGGGGGGCGGTGAACCGGCGGAAGTGGGTTCGCACGCCGGCCGCCTCCAGCAGGGCGAAGTTGAAGGCGGCCATGCGGGCGATGGCCTCGCCCTTGCCGGGGATCAGGTCCGGCATCCGGCCGTAGTGGAACACCGTGTAGGCGTCGGTGTACTCGAAGATCCCGACGCCCGCACTGGATTGCGTGACAGGGGTGGCGACCTTCAGGTTCTTGGTCGAGTGGAGGACGGGCATCATGCTCCTCTGCTGCGACGGCCGGGAGCCGTCACCGGTCGGAATCGGCGGTGGACGGCGCGGGGACCGATGCGGGGCCGCTTTGGGTGGCCGCCCGGCGGGCAGCAGCCAGCCCGAGCGCGCAGCCGGGCGGCATCGGAACTCCGGCTCGTGACGGCAGGCCCGTGGTGTCTTCGTCGCTATCGCCGGTGGGGGCCAGGTGGCCGTCGACCACCCTGAGCACGTGCATGCCGGCGGCGAGCGCGGAGGCGATGCCGTCCGGGGCGTCTTCCACGGCGAGGCAGCGCTCCGGCGGGACGCCGATGCGGCGGGCGGCCTCCAGGAACAGTTCGGGGGCGGGCTTGCCGCGTGCGGCGTCCTCCCGGGTGACGACAGCTTCGAACTGGGGGGCCAAGCCCAGGGCCTCGATCCCGGGATGGACGAGGATGCGGCTGGCCGCCGACGCCACGGCGCAGGGCAGCCCGGCTTCGCGCGCCGCGTGCAGGAGCGCGACGCTGCACGCGATGGGGGCGATGGTGTTCATGTGTGCCAGGAGGTGGGCGCGGCTACGGCCGATGATCTCGTCGTGGGGCAGCTGCCGTGCGCCCGGCAGCGCGGCGAGCAGGTCGTGGATGGACAGGCCGAAGCGTCGGCGGTACCAGTCCGTGTCCAGGTCGAGCCCGTACGGCTGGAGTGCCGCCCGCAGCGACTGCTCCTGGTTGGCCGTCGTGTCGGCGAGGGTTCCGTCGAAGTCGAAGATCACGGCCAGGATGCCGTCGGGGATGGCTGGCGAGCAGCTCGCGCCGAGGGCAGGGTTCGGGCTGCTCGATGCAAGGGTCCTCTTGTTCATGCCGGCACCACTTCCGCGCGCTGTCCGCAGCACATGCACGGCGCCCCCTCGCCCGCCCACGGCTCACGCAGGCAGTCCAGGCCGGGCCCGGCGCCGCCGATCCAGTCACGGATCTGCGCGGCGGCCTCGTATTCGTCGATGACGCGCCGGTCGATGACGCGGTAGCGGGCCGGATCGGTGGCGGCGACCCGTTCGAACAGCGCGCACGCCCGGCGCATGAATGTGGCCTGCTCGGGGGTGAAGACCCGCCGGTCGCGACGCTGCGCGCGCACCAGCGCCTGGTCGGCGTCGTCGGTGACCAGGATCGTGAGATCGGGCAGCGGCCGGTAGAAGGAGGCGAGGTCGAGCAGGGCCAGGGCCGTCTCCAGGGCTTGGTCCGGGTGATCGGGGTGCAGCAGCAGTGCCTGGCACACCGCCGTGGTGTCGACGCTGCGGCCTTCGACGACCGTGCGCCCACCGGCCAGGTCGGGGAGCAGGGTGTCGAGGTCATGGCGCTTGATGGCCATCAGGAGGAGAGCCTCGGCCATGGGTGTGCCCCCGCGCAGGAACGGGTCGCCGG
Source organism: Streptomyces sp. NBC_01426 (assembly GCF_036231985.1). Taxonomy (GTDB): domain Bacteria; phylum Actinomycetota; class Actinomycetes; order Streptomycetales; family Streptomycetaceae; genus Streptomyces. The sequence continues at coordinate 691,795 of NZ_CP109502.1, read as the reverse complement.
CGCTGGCCGCGCGCAGCGCCTGGAGCAGGGCTTCGCCCAGTCCGGGGCGTCCGTTCGCCCGCTGGGAGAACTCGTCCAGCATCAACGGCTTCTCGTCGAGGGCTTCGACGGCGCGGTTGGTCAGGTAGGTCTTGCCGACGCCGTTGAGTCCTTCGGCGGAGATCAGCGGGCCGCGCGTGCACGCGTGGCGTACCGGGGTGATCGTCACGGGCGGGAATCCTTTCGGAGACGAGGACAGGGCGCCGGAGCGGCATGCGCGGACGGGTCCGGCGGTACCGGCTTCCCGGTCGGCGGTCACGGTGCCCACGCGGCGGCCGCCTGGGCGATGACATCGGCGTAGTGGTCGAGGGTGGCCTGGGTGTCGCCCTCGGCCAGGACGACGGCGAGCGTGTGGTCGAGGATCTCGGCCGTGCCGCGGCAGGGCTGCTCCGGCCGGGGGAAAGGGGGCCGGGTGTCGCAGGGCACGAGGCGGAAACTGCCGGTGGAGTTCGGCACGCCCTGCTGCGCGAGATGTTCGGCGAATGCCCGGGGGCTGGGAAGGCCGATGTGCAGCAGCGGGGAGAAGCCGTTCCACTCCTCACCTGCGGCAGGGGCGAGGGCGGTCAGCCCGGGGACCCGCTCCAGGGCGTTCAGGAGGTATCGGGTCTGGGCGCGGCGCCGTTCGATCAGATCAGGCAGGCGGCGGAGGTTGGCCAGGGCGAGGGCGGCCAGGGGCGCGGCGAGGCGGGAGTTGGTTGCCAAGCGGCTGAGCGGGGCCTCTCCCGGTGGGGCGGGCTGCCAGTGGCTGCGGAAGGCGCGCGCGTGCTCAGCGACCCGGCCGCTGGCCGTGGTGAGGAACCCACCTTCGCCGCTCCACAGGATCTTGCCGTCCTTCATGCTGAAGCAGCCGACCGTGCCGACTGTGCCGGCCAGCCGTTTGTTACGGACGGTGCCGACGGCCTGGGCCGCGTCCTCGACGACCGCGAGTCCGTGCTCGGACGCGAACGCTGCCAGCGCGCCGGGGTCTCCCATGCGGCCCCACAGGTGGACCGGGATGATCGCCCGGGCCCGCGTGGTGACCTTCCGGGCCGCGTCCTCGTAGTCCAGGTCCAGGGTGGCCGGGTCGCTGTCGACGAACACCGGCGTGGCCCCGAGAGCACGAAGAGGTGCCACAGTCATGATCACGGTGAGCGCTGGTACGAGGACGTCGTCTCCCGGTCCGATCCCGCACGCGGACAGCGCGGCGTGCAGAGCAGCGGTGCCCGAGGACACGGCGACCGCGTGCGCGGTGCCGAGAGCGTGCGCGGCTTCGTCCTCGAACCGTCGCAAATGGCCCGAGGCTGCCGGGTCGGGCATGGCCGACAGGCTGGCGGTCACCTCTTGCAGGAGCGGCGCCTTGTCAGGGGGCGGGGGAAGGTTCACCGGCTGGACTCCTTGTTGAGCAGGCGCGGCATGTCCAGGACCAGGGGCCACATGTTCACGCAGTCCCGGCTGAAGTGAGAGCAGTCCGTGCACGGGGGCCGCCCGTCGAAAAGCGTCCGGGCGTCCGCCCCGGCGATCGTGCGCCGCCGCTCGGCGGGGGTCGCGGCGATCCGGCGATCGGACGGGCAGTCCCACAGCGAGCCGTCCGGCTGGACGAAGAACAGCTGCGCACCGCCGAAGCACTCCTGCACGCGCCCGCCGGCCTGGGTGGAGATCGCGGAGACGAAGCGCAGCATCGAGCCGGGCGAGGGAACCTCCAGGCCCGCCGGGTCGGCCTGCAGCTGGGCCAGTTCCTGGGCCACGGTCACCGTGTCCTCGGGGGTGTGCGCGAGCTCGTCGAACAGCTTGTGATCGGGTGTAAGGGAGATCGGCTGCGGCACGAAATAGTCCACGCCGAGCTCGGCGCCCAGCCGCGCCACCTGGGTGATCTCCTGCGGCGCCGGCCGCATCACCACGCTGTAAATCCCGACCCGCGGCGCCGGGCCGTTGCCGCGGGCCCGCAGCAGTGCCTGAATGCCGGCCACCACGTCGGCGTGGCCGAACTTCCCGGAGCGGGAGGGCCGCAGACGATCGTTGGAAACCGGGTCCACGCTGTCCAGGGACACCGACACCCCGTCCACTCGAAGCTCGATGAGACGTTCGGCGATCCCCGGGCGGGTGAGAGGGATGCCGTTCGTGGCGATGACCACCTCGCATCCCGCGTTCTTGATGATCTCGATCAGGTCCAGGGCGGCGGGCCAGTCCAGCGGCTCGCCGCCGGCAATGACGACCCGCTCGACCGGGGAGCCCTCCAGGGTCCGCGCGAACGCGGTGATCTCCTCCCGGCTCAGGTCGTTGCGGGAGATGTGCGACAGGATGCCGAGCTGGTCCGGCGGGCTGACCTTGTGCTCCTCCACGGTGCCGAAGTAGCAGTACAGACAAGCCACGGCGCAGCGGGACCGCAGTCCCCACAGGAGCGTGATGTCACGACGCATGGACGGCCTCCCGCCGCTGGATCAGGTCCTCCACGGCCGTCCGGAGTGCCTTCGCGCTCTCGGCCCGGCTGCAGCCGTTCACATCCAGCACGGTGAACCGGTCTGGGTGGGCGCGGGCGAACTCGCGGTAGAGGACGTCGGCCTGTTCGATCACCTCGAGGTCCCGGCCGTCGAGCACCCGGCCGGTCCGGGCGGCGAACCGGCTGGTGGCGACCTCCCGGTCGCACGTCAGCAGGACCGTCGCGTCGGGGGCAGGGCGCCATGGCGCCATGGTCGCCAGGATGCGCTCCGCCAGTGCCTGAGGCTGTACGCCCGGGTGCTGGGCGGCCAGGATCACCGCCTGGTAGAGGGCCGTGCTATCGACCCCACGGTCTTCGAGGATCACCTCGACGCCGGTCAAGTCGCCCTCGCTCAGGCGCTCGTACTCGCGGACCTTCAGAGCGAGGAAGGCCAGGGTCTCGACGACGGGATACCCCGTCCGGAGAAAGACGTCCTCTGTCGAGCGGAGAGCGGCGATCACCTGGCCCGGCAGCGTGTCGCCGTCCTGGTCCGTCAGCTCGCTCAGCCGCACGCACCGCGGGCCCAGCTCGGCCGCGACCGCACGGATCGCCTCGCTCTTGCCCGCCCCGTTGAGACCCTCGACGCTCACCCACAACGGCCGGACACGGCCAGCAGCGGCACGAGGCACGGGAAGGACGGGGGCCGTCGTGCCCGTCGCCCTCCGACCCGCGGCGCGCCCGGCCGGGGAACCCAGTTCAGCGCTCATGCTGCTCCTCCCAGGGGAAGACGACCCAGGTGTCCGTCAACGAGGCGATGTAGTCGATGTCGCGGTGGGGGTCGGAGCTCTGCGTCCAGTTGGCCCGGTTCACGGCGAGGACCGCGGTGCGCACCCGGGCGGGGCCGAGGTCATGGATCATCCGGGCCGTGTGGGCGAGGGTCACGCCACTGCCGGCGATGTCGTCGACGAGCAGCACGTCCAGGCCCGTGAGGTCGCCGAGCGACGCGGGGTTGCGGACGATGGGGACCGTGCTCTTGGCGGCGTTGATGCCGTCGCTGGTGGTGCGGGTGACCTCGACGGTCCGCACGTCGCGGATCGCGAGCCGGTGGGCGAGCCACGCGGCCGGGATCATGCCGCCGCGGACGATACCCACCACCACCTGCGGCACCTCTGCGGCCGCCACCTGATGCGCGAGGGTTGCCGTCGCGGTGGTGAGGTCGTCCCACGTCAGGAACAGCGGGCCGGGCCGGTCAGCACGTAACGGTGAAGTCGACGATGGTTCCATCTGCTCTACCTCCTTCTCGGTCGACTCGCCTGCCGGTACCTGGGAGCGCGTCACTGGGCGGCGGCGAGGGTGAGGAACTGCTGGGAGAGCACCGGGTCGCTTTTGAACCGTCCGCCCACCTGCAACGTGGTGGTGCGGGCGGCATCCATCCGCACGCCCCGCATGCTCATGCACAGGTGCGTACCGCGTACGCGGACGGCGACGTCCTCGCGCCCGATCACGTCGGTGAGGTATCCGAAGAGTTGGCGGGTGAAGCGTTCCTGGACCTGGAGCCGACCAGCGAAGCGCTGTGCGATCCGCCCGAATTTGGACAGGCCCAGCACCTCACCGTCCGGTACATATCCGGCGGTGACCTCCAGGCTCATGGGCAGCATGTGGTGCTCACACAGCGACCAGACGTTCATGCCGCCCACGATGACCAGCTGGCCGCTCAGCTGGGATTCGGTGAAGCAGGTGTCCACTGCGGCGCCGTCGGGGGACAGGAACGCCTTCCACCAGGCCGCGACGCGGCCCGGGGTGCCGGTCAGCCCGTCCCGGGTGGGATCCTCGCCCAGCTCGACCAGGAGCTGGGCGATCAGGCCGGCGACGCGGTTGGTGTCGATGCCCGGCGCGGACCGGGCGGGTGCGGGTACGGCGGCACTCAGGGCCGCCTCAGGGCCGGTGACTGACGTCGTCATGGGCTTCTCTCGCTTCCGGGGGCAGGGGAACGAAGTGGCAGGGGCGGGAGATCAGCGGCCTCGCGCGTCCGTGAAGGCCAACACGTGCAGCCGGGTGGTGAAGTACCAGTGCCGGGCCGCGACCGCGTCAGCGAGGACCCGGGTCGTGGCGGTGATCTCGTCTGCGGTGGTGCCCTCGGGCATCACCCACACCGGCGTCAGCCGGTGCGAATCGGCGAGCTCGGCGATGCGGTCGAGGTCGGCCACCGAGGAGGCGACGAACTTGAACGTCGCTCGCCCGGACGCTGCGAACGCCTCGAGCACGGTGGGCACCACGCTCTTGGCTTCGTCCATGCCGAAACTGGCGATCTTGGGCGACACGTTGAAGCGGACCCCGTCGACCACCAGCTCCGGGACGGGCGCGATGGTGCCGTTCGTCTCGAACTCCACCCGCTTCCCGGCGGCCAGCAGTCCCTGGACGAGCGGCACCAGGCGGGCCTGCTGGAGCAGCGGCTCCCCACCGGTGATCACGATCAGCTCCACCGGTGAGGACGTGACCCAGGCCACGAGGTCCGCCGCCGTCTGCTTCGTCGACTCCTTGCGGGGGTCGAAGTGGTCCCAGTCCCACGTGTACTTCGTGTCGCACTTGGTGCAGCTGAGGTTGCATCGGGACAGGCGGATGAACAGGGCGGGGTGCCCGCAGCTCGGGCCCTCTCCCTGGAAGGTCGGCACCTTGACGCCGAAGCACTCCGCGACGATCAGCCGGAGTGCGGCGTCGCTTGCCGCCGGGTCGATGTCGATCGGCTCGAAGGTGGTCACCGCTCCTCCACGTCGAAGCGAGCCCAGCTGCTCGCCGTCTCGCGTACCAGGACGGCGACCAGGCGGCCGGGGATCTTGGGCTGGAGGTTCTGGATGACCCAGCCGGCCAGGAACTGAGCCAGGCGCTCCGAGGTCGGCTCGAAGGGGAGGATCTCGTGCAGGTTGCGGTGGTCCAGCTCGGCGGCCAGGAACTCCTTGAACGGGGCGAGCGCGCCGAAGTCCGTCACGAAGCCGGGCCCCTCCAGGGTGGGGGCGGTCAGGAGGACCTCGACCTCGTAGCTGTGGCCGTGCTGGCGGGCGCACTTGTGCTCGGGCGCCAGCCCGAGAAGGCGGTGGCCGGCCTCGAATCCGAACTTCTTGCCGATGGTGAAGGCCCCGGGCGGCAGCTGAACGGAACTCAAATCCATGATCTTCCTTCGAGAGTCGATGACGAGGCGGCCATGGCCGCCACAGGGATGCGCATCGGGTCGGCCGCTGGCGGCGATCCCTGGCGGCTTGGACGCTCGCACCTCGTTCCAAGACCAGAGCAGACGGGCGGACCAAGGTGCGGTTCAGAGCGCGGTAGACGCTGCTCATCACGATGCATTCGCGACTGACTAGCCGTCATTGCCGGTGTTCTGTAGGAACATTGACGGGTCTGCGCAATGTGCGTCCGGGGGCCTCGTCGGCCTGGACGGCTCAGGGATTTGGCCGAGCGGCGGAGGGCCGGGCAGTGGGCGGAGTTACCCGAGGTCGGCGTGCGGAGATCCAGCGGGAGGCATCCCGGATTCGTGCTCAATGTCAACGGGACGGGCACACCCAGGAACGGATCGTGACCATCCTCCGGACGGCGTTGCCAGAGCTGACAGCCCTGGAGGCGTGGCGCCTCGCTCTGGGATGGTCGCGGCCCCAGGCGATCCGCGAGGTCGCCGCCGTCTACCTGTCCGATGGGCTGCTGCCGCCAGGGCTGACGCCGGCCACGCTGTGCCGGTACGAGCACGGACAGGAGGAGCCCGGAGACGAGTACCGGCTGATGATCTCGCGAGCGTATGGGGCACGTCCCGACCAGCTCGCCCTGGAGACACGCTGCCTGTGGTGCAGCACGTGCGCGTCCCCGCCCCCGCTCCACTACGGTCAGTTCCAGCGCGAGGAGACGAACACCAGTCGAAGGGGATCCATGACGACCGCCAGTGGGCTGCCTGCTATCCGCGAATCCGTGCAGTGGGCCGTCTTGGAGGCGCCGGACGGCTCCCTCGCCCTCGTTGCCCTGGCCGAGGCGGCCGTGGAGCACTACGCCCTCAACTACAGCAAGCATCCGCCGGCCGTCCTGCTGGAAGAGGTCCGCGAGACGCGCAACTTGCTCTCCACCGCGGTGGCGGGAGCGGACCGCGAGATCGCGGAGGGCCTTCGTAGGCAGGTCGGTTGGCTGTCGGCGCTTCTCGGCAACCTGGCCTATCACCTGGGCGACCGCGCCGGATCCCGCACCCATCTCACTCTGGCCGGCGCGCTCGGCGAGTCCACCCACGAGCCGGCGCTCACCGCCTGGGCCAGCGGGGCGCTGGCCATGGTCGCTACCGCACGTGAGGACTGGGAGCACGCTCGAGGACACGCCGAGTACGGACTCCAGCATGCGCCCGAAGGCCTGCGGCGCGCCCAGCTCCTGGGGTGGGCTCTGCTGCCTGCGCTTGCTGCCACAGGCCGGACCGCGGAGGCAGACGACGTCGTCTACGAGAGCGACGAGATCATGCGCACGGGCGTTGAACTGCCCGGGCGTTTCGGATACGACCGCGCCGAGCACCGCCTTCACGTCGCCGAGGCTCACCTCACCCTCGAACGCTTCGACCGGGCCGCCGCCGTCGCTCTTGAATCCATCGACGCCGCGCCTGCCGAGACACCAGGGTGGGTGGCCGCCACCCTCGTCCTTGCGCTTGCGGAGGCCCGCGACGCTCCGGACCAGGCAGCCACCCGCGCTCTGGGCGTACTCGATCTGATCCCGCCGCCACGGCTCCGGGCGACCGCCCGCGACCGCCTGACGCGACTGGGACGACTGCTCGATGCCTCGGCGGTCAGCTCGGCTACCGAGCTGACCGAACGCCTGCGCACCCTCCCGGCCCCGATCCGAGCCGACGGAACAGCGGCCTAGCCCTCCAACACGCCAGATGGGGCGCATCGGTGAGTGCGGGGCTCGGGTTGTGGACATCGGTCACGCCGCCCGGGTGAGCGGGTTGTTGAGGATGTCGGTGAGCGTGTCCCGGTCCAGGCGCACCACGACCGTGTGGTGGTCGGACAGGCCCTTCATGTCGATGACCTCGACCTCGCACACGGCGGGCAGGAGCTCCTTGCTGGCGTAGATCCTGTCGATGCGCGAGTCCGGCCCGTGTGTGTCGTAGGCGTCGACCGTCGGCGCGACCGCGGTGGTGTTGCCCGCGGTGGTGGCGAGGTGGCGGGCGACGTCCTGGAGGCCGGCGGTGCGCAGGGTGTCGTCCGGTCGGTCGTCCATCCGGCGCACGCCGTCCAGCCCGACGTAGGAGCGGTGCGCCCTGTGGGGCTCGTCGGGGATCTCCTCCAGGACGGGCAGGGCCGGATCCCCCGGGGTGCCGGGCACGGGGTAGCTGTTGTTGTCGCCGCCGAGCAGCGCCGGGTAGTGGACGCGCCGGCCGTCGACCTTGACCCATCTGTCGTTCCACTGGGTCAGCCGCTCGGCCTCCGACAGGCGCGTGGTGGTGGAACCGTAGTTGAGGTGGTACGAGCCAACGATCAACGGGACCGCGCCAGGGGCTGTGCCAGCGAGCTGCAGGCTGCGCACGGTCGGCGGGAGCACCCACATCGGGCCGGTCTTCGGGAACTCGCCGGCGGGGGTGAAGAGGTTGGTGTCGTGGTAGAGGGCGGTGCAGCACTCGGGGCCGATCAGTCCGGCCATGCCGAGCACGGCTTCGGCCGCGTCTGCGAGCGCGTTGCCGTCGTCCTGCGCGTTCCACACCTCCTGCCGCAGGAGCAGATGCAGGTCGAGCGACGCCAACTTGTCGTGCATCCGCTGCCACAGTGCGCGGTCGCCGCCGCCGTTGTTCTCGAAGTTGCAGATCGCCGCGTTGATGAGCATGGAGATTTCCCCCAGAGGTAGAAGTGTCAGCGGGCAGGCGTGAGGACCTGGCGGAGGACGTTGAGGTCGAACCGCGCGACGAGCAGGGCGTGGTCGGACACCTCCCGCACCTCGTCGGTCGCCAGGACATCGAAGGCGAGGAGGGCCGGGGCGAGATCGGGGGTGCAGTACATGCGGTCGATGCGCTGAGCCGCCCCCTGGTCGGTGCGCTTCAGACTCGCCGTCGCCGCGAGCGCGCCGGGCCGGCCGAGGGTGGTGGCGGCGTGCAGGCCGAGATCGGTGAAGACCGGATCGCCGCCGGAGAGGATCTCATCCGGCCGGGTGTCCGAGACGCGGCGGCCGTCACGCTCGATGGTGCGGTGCTGGTAGTGGACGCGGTCCGCGACTTTGTCCCAGTCCGGGAGCGCCACGGACTCCAGTGCCGTCTGGTGCGGGTAGCTGTTGGCGTCCATCCCGACGAGGGCGCTCCGGCCGTGGTCGGCGAGCGTGGTGAGCCTCCTCGCCTCGGTCGCGCGCATGTCCGGGTCGAAGTGGCACAGGTGGGCCGACGCCAGATCCAGTGACTTCGGACACCCCTTGAGGCGGACACGGGGATTGCAGATCGGCTTCCACGCCAGGTCGTGCTCGAACTCGCCGTCGACGAGGAACAGGGCGGGATCGACCATCACGCCGACGGGGTTGCGGCTGCGCCCCTCGCGTGGCGCGGCCATAAACGGCGTGAGGCCGCCGAGCCGGTTGGCCTCGGCGTACAGGTCGGCCTTCCCCCGGTCCCACGCGCCGGTCAGCTCCTGGCGCAGCACGATGTGCGGTTCGATGTCGGCGAGGATGTCGCGGGCCAGGTCGCGGTGGTCGTCGCCTCCGCTCGGGCCGCGGCCGTTGTGCTCGATGTTCCAACAGACGACGCGCAGTTCATCGGTCACGTGTGGGTTCTCCTTGCTGACGGTCTCGACGGTGGACGGGCGCGGCGGCGCGGTTCACCGGTCGGGGGTGAGAGCTGCATCCGCCTGGGGCAGTTCGAGCGTGACGATGAACGGCAGGTGGTCGCTCAGGCCCCGGGCTTCCTCGGTATCGGGGACCTCGCACCCGGTGAGGGCGGGAGCGAGGTCCGGCGCGAGGAGGATGTGATCCGAGCGGTGGTCCCACCGCTCGGCGTCGCTCCAGTAGCCGGCCGTGCGTGGCACCGGGATGCCGAGCGCCGCGACAGGATCGATGAAGCCTGCGTGCACGAGCTTGGCCATCGCCAGGCGGTCACTGCCGCCGTAGCTGCCGTCGGCCAGTTGCGACCGGTGGCGGGAGTGCAGTTCGGCCGGAATGACTCCCCAGTCCTCCAGCTCCTCGTCGACGACACCTTGGACGTTCAGGTCTCCGGCCAGGACGACGCGCCGGCCGGCGGCGCCGTACTCGGTCAGCCAGTCGGCTTCGCGGGAGCGGCTGCTGCCGCTGAAGGGCGCCAGGTGAGTGTTGAGTACGGTGAGTTCGCGGCCATCCACGGTGAGGTGGGCCCGCGAGACGACGTGGTGGAAGGTGCCTTCTGCGACATCGAGGTGGAACGCCGTGCACCGCACGCGGGGCCACCGGTAGAGCGTGACCAGGTGGCAGTTGTGGCTATTCGATGGGGCGAACTGCGCCTGCATTCCAAGAAGTTCGGCGAAGCCGAGCATGCGGGCGTAGCCGCCCTCGTCCCACCTCTTCGCCTCCTGCAGGCACAGGACGTCCAGGTTCTGCGCCCGCAGGAACTCCGCCTGGGCGCGCCAGCGTTCACCGCCGCCGTTGAGCAGGTTGTACGTACCCAGCCGCACGGTGATGGTCATGCCGCACCGCCGGCAGCCGCCGGGTGGCGGCGGCGGACCGACGCGGCGTGCCGGTTGTCGTGCGGCTGATACATCGCTGCAGACCGGTGCAGGATGGTGCGCATCTGCGCGAAGTCGAACTCGGCACGCAGAGGCAGGTGGTCGGACAGCCGGCGCAATTCAGGGCTGTCGCAGACGGTGAAGCTGGTCAGGGCTGGGGCGAGTTCCGCGCTGAGGTATCCGCGGTCGATGCAGTACCTGGGGCCTTTCGGTCGGCCGGGGTGGTCGCGGTAGCCGGAGCTGGGGGCCAGAGCTTCGGGCTGATCGAGGTGCTCGGCGGCGTGGCGTGCCATCTCGACGTAGCCGGCCGCCAGCAGTTCACGGTCGGGGCGCACGTCTGTGTGCCGCCGGCCGGCGCAGTCGTAGGTGCGGTTGGCGACGAAGGCGTGGTCGGTGTAGTCGTCCCAGCGGATGTCCGTGCCGACGCGATAGCTGTTCCAGTCGCCGAAGATCATGGCCAGCCAGCCGGGTTTGGCGAGAGTGGTGCACCAGCGGGACTCGGTCAGGCGGTGCTCGGGCGACCAGTAGCAGGTGTGCATGCTGACGGCGCTGATCTGCCGGGGGCTGAGGGTGCCGTCAGCGTCGCGGAGGCGGACGGCGAGGTTCGCCGGCGCGTGCCAGGGTGCCCATGCCTGCGGGTATTCCTCCGTGCACACCAGCGGTCCATCGCGGCGGACGAAGATCGCGTTGTCGTTGGAGCTGCCGGGTCGCGGGACAGCGATATGGCCGTCCATGTCCAGGAGTTCCGACACCCGGGCGAGCTGGTCCGGTTGGACTTCCTGTTGGAAGAAGATGTCAGGGCGCTGCTCCTGGACCCAGCGGGCGCCCGCCTCCAGGTTGATGCCCTTCTCCAGATTCCAGTTCAGAACGGTGATCGATTCGTTCATGCCGCGCACCTCTCGGGCAAGGAGAAGGGGATCGGGTCCGCTGTAGCGGAGGTCGATAAGGAGCCGAGCGGCCCGTGGCGCTCGCGGAGGTGCCGGGCCTGCTCGGCGTAGGGAGGCAGGTCAGCGCCGGCCCTTCGGGTGTCGAGCTGCGCGAGGTCGGCGATCGGGTGCGGCTGGAGCTGCCCATCAGAGCGGTACCAGTGCTGGGTGCCGTACAGCTGGGGCTGCCTGGCGTTGACGAGGCAGCGGTCGTGCAGGTGAGCCAGCTGGGCACGAGTGGCTTCACCCGCTGTTACGGCCACTTGGAGCAGTCGCAGAAGCCTCTGCTGAAAAGCCGGATCGTGGTCGCAGTGGACCGCGATACTCACGGCCGCCTGGCACGCGTTCTGGCCCACCGTCCGGCGCCCCGGCCACTGCCTGAGACTCTCCACGATGCGGTGCAGCGCCACGGCGTTGTCCTGCTGCGCCTTCTGGGTGGCCGCGAGGGCATCTGCTGCCATGCGGACGCGTTCCGGCCCGGGCGTGCGCCACTGCTCTCTGGTGATTTCCACGCGGCTCAGCAGTTCGGCAGCGAACGCGGCGTGACTCGGGCTCGACTCGTACGGCTCGCTCACGGTGTCACCGGCCTGGACGGTCCTGCCGACCAACGGCCGCGCTTTGTGTTGCCAGTCTGCCCGTGGCGGCACTGAGCCCGCGCAAGCGGAGCCATGGTGGGGGATGAGGGGGTGTTGAAGCTGGCGAAGGGCCCTATGTCGCGGAAGCCCGGGGGCGGCACGCGGACCGTGAGCAGAAGACGTGTCAGCTGCAGCGACACCCGTAGCCAGAGGTCACCGCTCAGGGAGAACCGGGTCTTCACGGCACCGCCCCCTCTGGAGTGGACGGCCGCGCGGTGCCGCCGCAGTGCCCGACCGTCTTTCGGCCTGTCCGGCAGGGTCACCTTGCTCATGAAGCGGGCTCCTTCTCCGCGGACACTGCGGGCAGTACGGGGATCTCCGTGGTGATGAAGGCGTCGAGACTGTCCGCGCGGCACGCATCTGCGGTCAGCAGGACGACCAGTCCGTCGGGCGGGCCCGCCGACCGGTGACGGTTCCACCCGCACTCGTCCACCAGATGACCGATGAGGCGCTCGCCGGCGGAGTCACGGTGGTGGCGAAGGGGGACGGTGCACGCCACCCGGGTGTAGTCACACAGGGCGGCGTAATGGCGGGCCCAGATCGTCAGGAGCCAGCCGATCCTGTAGCCGACGCCTGGGGCGGCAGCGGCGCAGGACAACGCCAGTGTCGGCTGAGCGGTGTCGGAGTCCGTCCACGGCGGCGCGGCCAGAGCGGTCCGATCGAGTTGGAGGCAGGCGACGAAGGCGTTGTCGTCGGTGTCTACAAGGACGGCCATCTCGCGCTCGTCGCGCAAGGAATCGAGTATCGGCCGGGCGCTCTCCGCGGGCAGCTCGCGCTCTCGGCGCCAAGTCATGACCTGGGCGCTGAGCACTTCGTATTCGGTACGTCCGTCCAGGTGACGGATCAGGTACGGAGGTGTGGTGGGGTGCACGGAGCTTCCGGCGGAATGAGGGCTTGGCGCAGGCCCGAGGAGGGTGCCGGGTGCACCTATGGAGGCGTTGTTGGTCACCGGCTGGCCCTGGGGCGCGGGGCGGCGCGGCGCGGGGTGCTGGTGAGGCCGGACGGAGCGGTGAGCGCGCCGTTGAGCAGCTCGGCGTGGGTGTAGCCGGCGCCGGGCGGGGTGTGCCAGTGCAGGTCGGTGCCGGCGGTGACTTGTGCGGCGGGGATCGTGAGGCGGGTGCCGGGCCGCAGAAGGCGTATCCCGTGACGGGCCCACGGCCCGGGGCGGACGGTGTCGGGGTCGAGGAGGATGTGCCAGCTGCCGCTGTAGGGGTCGGCGAGCACCGGCCCGTGCCCACCGGCGGCCTGTAGTAAGGCGATCAGCGGAGGTGCGAGGGTTGCCGGGAGCCGTACGGCGTCGAAGTGCTCGCCGCACCCCCAGGTACGTAGGCCGCCAGGCGGCGGTACCCACGGCGGCAAGGTGAGGGACGGGGATTCGTACGGGGAGGACGTCAAGCGCATCAATGTGTCCTTGTGGGATCGGGGCTGCAGGAGCGCAGCAGCGACAGCGCGTGGAGGTTCTCGGAGCGGGTTTGGGCGGACGAGGTGAAGCGCCGTCATAGCGCCTTCACCGCCGGGGGCCCGACTGCGTGCGGATCGTAGATCGCCTCTGTCAGCGCGGGTCTGGCGTGGGCGCGCAGCCGCAGACGGACGACGCGTTCACCGGTCGGACTCCGACTGGTCGGCGATCGGGTCTCCCACCCGAGGTCGCACAGGTACTTCAGTAACCACTGGGCTGCCTCATCGGCGGCTCCGGGCTGGCACGGAACATCGCACCAGATCCACATCAGCCGGCTGTTGGCCGCGTAATCGGCAAGCCACAGGGTCATCATCCGTCCGACCTGGCTCGACCCGGCCGTCACCGGGTCAAGGGAGACCAGAAGTCCCGGATCGCGGCCGTCGGCGCCCCAGTGCCGCATATCCGGATCTCTGTGCAGGACAAGAGCGCCGACGAGGATGCCGCCCTCGTAGAACCCAAGGGCGCCGGCTTCCCGGAGAAGGGCATTGGCGCGATCGGCGGAGACGGTTATGCCCTGTCCAGCGAGCAGGTGGGCGCGGTCTGTGGCCAGGGCCGCGGCTTCAGCGCGAGCGGCGTCGGTGTTGATCGGCAGCACCTCGTATACGGGCGCCGTGGGCCTACGGCCCGTCGGAGATTGTCGCCGGTCGCCGTCATGGAAGCTGCCCTGGGCGCTCATCGGGCGGGCTCCGCCGTAGCCGTTGCTTCGGTCTCGGGCTGAGTGTCCGAGGTGCCGAGAATGCCCCACGTGTGTGCCAGCCCGACCAGGTGGGTTGCGTTGCGGGCGTTCCCTTTGTCCACGGTGGCGTCGATTTCGGCGCGCACGTCGTCGGCCGGCACACCGATGGCATTCCCGATGTCGGCGTTGAGGGTGTGCTTGGCGATGGCCCGTATGACCGTCACTTCGTGCTTGGTGAACGCCGGAACCGTCCCGCTGCCGGCCGGTGGGGGAACCTCCCGGGCGGCGAGAAGGGTGTGGACGAGGACGGCGCGCGAAGATCCCGGGCAGCCCATCTTCTTGCGGGCCGCACCGAGGTGGCTGGCCACGCCATCCACGGACAGGCAGACCTGGCTGGCGATCGCCTTGTTGGACACGCCGTAGACGAGTCGCGCGGCGACGCGCCGCTGGTCAGCAGTGAGGGTCGTGGCGGGCAGGGCGGTGGTCATGTGGAGTCCTGGGTCGGCGATGTTGTGTGACGAACGCGGGGTGGTGGAGGTGCGCCGGCGGGGACGGCAAGCACTGTCTCCGCCGACGCGGTAGCGGCGCCGCTTCTACGCCGAGGCGTGCAGCACGACGGGCAGCGCGGTGACGTCGGTGCCGATGAAGGAGCGCTGCGGCTCGAGGTCCTCGACCTTGCAGGCCAGGGCGATCTGGGGGAACCGCTCGAACAGGGCCGGGAGCGCTACCTCGGCTTCGAGCTTGGCCAGCGGGGCACCCAGGCAGTAGTGGATGCCGTGGCCGAAGGCCATGTGGTCCTTGTCGTCCCGGTCGATGCGGAAGGCCTCGGGATCGTCGTGGACGCCCGGGTCGCGGCCGTGGGCGCCGAAGCCGATCAGGATGGCGTCGCCTTCCTTGATGATGACGCCCTCGCCGAGGTCGATGTCCTTGGTGGCGTAGCGCAGGGGCAGGTGCATGATCGGCGGGTGGAGGCGGAGGGCTTCCTCGATGACGTCGCGCCAGCGCCGGGGGTCGGCCAGAACGGTCGCCAGCTGGTCCGGGTGGTTGAGGAGCTCGCGTACGGCGGCGTTGATGAGGGCGACGGCGGTCTCGCTGCCCGCCCCGATCATCAGGATCAGGGTCGAGATCAGCTCGATGTGGCTGAGCCGGTCACCGTCTTCCTCATGGGCGGCCAGCAGCAGGCTGGTCATGTCCTCGCCGGGGGTGGCCCGTTTGACGTCGATGAGTGTCTGCATGGCCTGGTAGAGGTCGTGCTTGGTCGCTTCGGCCTGCTCCGCAGTGACGTCGGTGGCGAGGACGGAGTCGATGACGCGGAGCATCTCGGGGCGCTGATCGGCGGGAACTCCGAAGAGGTCGCAGATCAGGCGTGTGGGCACCCGGTAGGAGAAGTGGGTGCGCAGATCGACGGGCGCGGTCTGGTCCTGGTGGGCCAGGGTGTCGAGGAGGTCGGTGACGATGGCCTGGAGGACCGGGCGCATCGCTTCGACCCGCCCGGGGGTGAAGGCGCGGCTGACCAGTTGGCGCAGGCGTTTGTGGTCGTCGCCGTCGGAGGTGAACATCGAGACGACGTCGACCCAGGCGTAGAGCCACGGTATGGAACCCGGGGTGTGGGAGGGCCAGGACTTGCGGGCGTCCTTGGAGACATGGGGATGGGTGAGGAGCCGCTTGGCGACGTCTCCGCGGGTGACCGACCAGGCGGGGACATCTTCCGGCATGCGGACCCGGACGGCCGGGCCGGCCGCCCGAAGCTCGTCGGCCTGGGCGAACAGGCGGCGGCCGCCGCTGCTGTCGAGTGTCACGGTCGCGGTCCGGGCGGGGGTGCTGGTCACGAGGAACCTCCTGCGAGAGCGGCGGTGGGAAGACGGTCTTGCGACTTGGGCCGGAACCTGACGGGCATCGTCTGCGGGCACTGGTGGAAAGGGCCGTGCCGCAGGAGGGGTTCCGGGTCGGTGGAGATCAGCTCCATGTCCCAGAGCTGGTCCAGAACGGTCTCGACACCGGTCTGGACGATCGTGGTCGCCTGGGAGATCGCGGGGCAGCGGTGCGGGCCCGCCGACCAGGCGAGGTGGCTGCGGTTGTCGTACCCGAGGTCGTCGGGGAGCGCCGGGTCGGTGTTCGCTGCCGCGTGGGAGATGAGAACAGGGGTCCCTGCCTGCACGTACGCCCCGTGGAGGTAGGTGTCGTGGCGGGCGAAGTGGACGGAGAAGTTCGCCATCGGCGGGCGCTGCCACAGTGCCTTCTCCAGGGCGCGGCGCACGGTGAGAGTTCCGGCGGCGAGGTTGCCGGCGTAGTCGTCGTCGCGCAGGAGCAGGTGAAGGGTCCAGGCGGTGCACGCGGCGGCGGGGATGATGCCGGCGCCGACGGCGCAGAACAGCTGGTTGAGTGCTTCCTCGTCCGTCAGGGCGGCGGCGTGGTTGATCATCCAGGAGGTGAGGTCCTGGCCGGGCTGGGCGCGGCGAATCTGGATGAGCTCGTACAGGAGTCCTGCGAAGTCGGCTGCGCCCTGGGCCGCTTCGGGGCCGGCGCTGATGAGGTCCTGGCACGCGCGCACCATGCGGGTGGACTTCTCGGGCGGGCATCCCAGGAGTTCGGCGAACACCAGCATGGGGAGGATGTCGGCGAAGTCGCTCATGATGTCGGCCTGGCCGTCCCCGATGATCCGGGCGATCAGCGTCAGGGCGCTGCGTTGAGTGATCTCCCTGAGCCAGTGGGGGCTGATGCGGGCGATGCAGTCGTCCATCGCCCAGCGCAGGCGGGCGTGCTCCTGGTCGTCGGTGTAGAGGACCGAGGGACGCCAGGCCATCATGCCCAGCACGGGGCTGTCGCCCGGAACTTCGCCGTTGGCCAGGGCTGCCCAGCGGCGGGAGTCCTTGGAGTACGTGCGCGTGTCATTCAGGAGGGTGACGGCGGCGCGGTGCTGTGTGACGACCAGGGCGTGGACGGTGGGGGCGATCTCGGCCCAGCCGACGGGTCCCTGGCTGCGCAGTTGGTCGTAGGTGGCTTGAGGCTGGGCGGCGAAAGCGGCCCCGTGCAGCATGGGGCAGCCGCTCGCGGAGAGCGGGGGCGGCGATGTCATGAGGCGGGCTCCAGGCTGGGACGGGACAGCAGGTGGGAGACGAGTGCTATCAGCGGAGCCTTCGCCGAGCTCTTTTCCCGTACGTCGCACTCGACGAGGGGCGTGGACGGGTGGAGGTCCAGGGCCTTGCGCAGTTCGGCTTCGCTGTAGTGGGGGGAGGCCGCGAAGGTATTGACCGCGACCACGTAGGGCAGATCGGCTTCTTCCATGCGCCCCATGGCGTCCCAGGACTCGGTGATGCGCGCCGTGTCGACCAGGACGACGCCACCGAGGGCGCCCTGCATCAGCTCGTCGATCATGTAGTCGAACCGCGGCTGACCGGGGCCGCCGAACATGTAGAGCACGATGTCGTCGGTCAGGGTCAGGCGGCCGAAGTCGAGCGCGACCGTGGTGGTGTTCTTGTCCGACAACCCGCGCAGCGTGTCGACGATCTCGCCGGCTTTCGTCATCCGTTCCTCGGTTGACGTGGGCCTGATCTCGGAGACCGCACCGACGAACGTGGTCTTGCCGACGGCGAATGGGCCCAGCACGACGATCTTCACCGAGTGGCTGACACCGGGCGCCAGGTAGTTGCCCTCAGAGGTCGATGAGCGCATTGCGGATCCTCTCCAGCAGCTGTCTGTCGTGCTGCTGAGCGGCGGGTACGGGGTCACGGCTGACGAGGTGGCTGCTGTCGACGAGGGAGGAGACCAGCACCTTCGTCACAGCGGCCGGGAGTTGCAGGTCGGCGCTGACCTCGGCCAGCGACAGCACTCCGGGCAGGCAGTGCTGCATCAGCCGGCGGGAGTGTGCGTCCAGGCCGTGCAGCGGCTTGTCCGGGTCGGCGATCAGCAGAGTGGCCAGGTCCAGGGTGCGGCGGGTGGGCGCGGCCCTTCCCCCGGTCGGGGTGTAGGGCCGCACCATCCCGGCGCGCCGCCGGCCGCGGGGGGTCACGACGTTCCGTACGCTGTCCGCTCCCGGGCGGACAGCGCGGGAGCCAGGCCCTTGATGGCCTTGATCGTCGCCCCGGAGGCGACGGCCACTTCGGGCGCGGTCATCTCCGCGGTGACGGATACAGCCAGCGCGGTGTTGTGCCCGGCTCCGAAGACGAGGATGCAGCGGTTCGGCAGGTCGATGATGACCTTGCGGGGGGTGTCCTCGTCCTCGTTCGCTTCGGCGAGCTCGGCGATGGAGCGGCCGAGAGAGAAGATGCTCGAGGAACTGGCCCCAGCTCGGTCGGCCACATCGCGGTGGACGCCGTCCGAGTGGGCCAGCACCATGCCGTCGGAGCTGAAGAGGACGGCGTGCAGAACGCCCTTCTCCTCCGCGAGACGGTTGAGGACCCAGGACATGTCGTGGGTGTCGGCGGTGGGCTGCTGGTCAGGCACGGAACTGCTCTCCTTCGGTGGGGCTGGACTCGTGGTCGCGGATGGTCTCCGCCAGGTGGGCAAAGCCCTGCGTGAACGCCTCCGGGTCCTCGGCAGGCGCTGGCGCGCCGGTGGCTACGGGGGCTGTGGGACGGGGCGAGCGCCTGCGCCGCTGCGGCAGGACACTGCCGTCCGACGGCTCACCCTGTCGGTCGGCCTGGCCCCCTTCCGGGGGAGCCTCGGTCGGTGAGGCCGAGGCGTGGCCTGTGGCCCGAGTGGCCGCTGCTCGGCGCTCCGCCTGGGTCTCCTCTGCGGTCGGACCGTGTCCGAAGAGTTCCCGCGGGATGCGAAGGACGGCCCGCACGCCGCCGTACGGGGACGTACTGGTGACATCGGCGGCGAAGCCGTACTCGCCGGCGAGGCGGCCGATGACGGCGAACCCGAGCTGGCGCGTGTCCTCCAGAGCCGTCACGTCCAGCACGGTGTGCCGCGACAACTTCCGGGCGGCCTCCTCACGCTGATAGGCGTTCATGTTCAGGCCGCCGTCGTCGACGACGATGCAGAACCCCGTCTGGAACGCCTGCACCTCGACGAAGACCTTGCCGTCGGAGTACGCGGTGGCGTTGGACAGCAGCTCGGTGAGCGCCACCGTGACCGGCTCGACGACACGGCCTTCGAGCCAGGTCTCGCCGCTGCCGGGCTCGTAGGTGTAACTCACCCGCAGATAGGCGTTGATCCGGCCCCGCGCGGATTCGACGACCTCGCCGAAGGTGCAGTCCGCACGCTGCAGACCGGGCCACGAACCGGCCAGGATGCGCGTGCGCTGGAGCGTGTGCAGGGCCTGGGTGACCAGGTGGTCGAAGCCCATCAGGCTCTGGTGATACGTCGTGCCCTGGGGGTAGCGGTCCATCTCTTCGACGACGTTCATCTGGCAGCGGTGCAGGTGCGTCTGCGCCTCGTCGATGATGTCCCGCACTGAGGACCGCGCGGAGAGCCCGATCTGATCGCGGGTGACCGTGAGGGCCTCCTGGAGCAGCCCCATCACGGTCTGATGGCCGTGGTCGATGGGACTGCCGGCGAGACGCTCCTGGCTGAGTCCGGGCACCGGCACGCCACGGTGTCCGCGGGCGAGGGCGTCCACCAACGCGGGCATCCGCACCTCAGCGAAATGCTTCGATTCCGCCTCCATCGCGGCGGCGTATGCGAGCGCGGAATCCCGCTGGGCTTCCAGGGGTGTGACCCGGGCGGCCAGGGCCCGCTTTCTGCGGGCCTGCACTATGAGGCCCATCGATGTGGTGGCGAATCCGCCACCGAGCAGTGCGGTCGCGGTCACCAGCGAATCGAGCATGTGAGGTCCTCGCGCGAAGTGGGGGTCGACTGTGAACGAGCGGGGGCAAGGCTGAGGCGGCGTGCTTCGGGTTGTGGTCGAAGTGCTGTGAGCAGCGGTAGGGACGCATACAGCGGCAGGGGCGCGGAGTAGACGCGGCCCTCGTTGTTGCCGAGTCGGGCCCAGTGGAGATCCTCGGCCGGGCCGGAGCTCAGCGGGGGCACGGCCAGAACTCCGCTGTCGCGGTGGTCTACCGGCCAGGGCCAGCACATTCCGCGGCCGGAATGGGGCGGCAGGATCAGTACCCACTCGTTCCCGCGGGCCATCGCGGCGCCCACCGGGTGCGGGTTGATGTGACCCAGCAGGGAGAGAATCCGGCGTGCCGCCAGCTCGGGCATCGCCGCGGTGTCACAGTCGCGGCCGATCTCGACAGCGACCGGAGCGTCGGCGGTGATCGTGTCCGGGAAGAGGTCCGCGATCGCGGGCACCGTGTTCATGCGGCGATCACCGGCCTAGCCGTCCGCTCCAGCTCGCTCATCAGGACGGCACTCTCGATCAGGCCGATCATCGAGAAGGCCTGGGGGAAATTCCCCAGCTGGCGGCCGGACGCCACGTCGTACTCCTCGGCGAGCAGGCCGACGTCATTGCACAGCGCGAGCAGCTGCTCGAACAGGGCCCGCGCTTCCTCCAGCTGGCCGGTGAGCGCGAGGGCGTCGACCATCCAGAAGGAGCAGAGCAGGAAGCTCCCCTCGTCACCCGCAAGGCCGTCGACTCCCACTTGGTTGCCGTCGGTCGGATAGCGGTGGACCAGGCCATCGTCCGTCGAGAGCTCGCCGCGTACCGCGGCGACCGTGCCGATAACCCGCGGGTCGTCCGGCGGGAGGAACCCGGTGCGCGGGAGCAGCAGCAGGGCCGCGTCCAATTCGGTGGATCCATAGGACTGGGTGAACGTGTTCCGCTCGGAGTCGTAGCCCTTCTGGCACACCTCGGCGTGGATGGCGTCGCGGAGCTCGGCCAGCTCGGCCAGGTCAGCGTCGAGGACGCCAGCCTCCACCAGGCGCACCGTGCGGTCGACCGCGACCCAGGCCATGATCTTGGAGTGCACGAAGTGGCGTCGTCCGCCGCGCACTTCCCAGATGCCGTCATCCGGCTCCTGCCAGCGCCGCTTGAGGTAGTCGACGAGCCCGAGGTGCAGGGTCGCGGTGCGCTCGCACCGGGCGATGCCGTGCATATGGGCCAGATACAGCGTGTCGATGACCTCGCCGGGAACATCGAGCTGGAGTTGGTCGGCAGCGTCGTTGCCTACTCGAACCGGCGTGGAGCCCTCGTACCCGGGCAGCCAGGGCAACTCCCGCTCGGGCAGATTCCGCTCGCCCAGGATCGAGTACATGATCTGAATGTCGTCAGGGTTGCCGGCCACGGCCCGCCGGAGCCACTGCCGCCACGCCTCGGCCTCCTCGCGGTAGCCGGTACGCAGCAAGGCGGACAGGGTGATCGAAGCGTCGCGGAGCCAGGTGTAGCGGTAGTCCCAGTTGCGTACGCCGCCGATCGTCTCGGGGAGAGAGGTGGTCACGGCGGCGACGATCGCGCCGGTCGGCGCGTACGTCATGGCCTTCAGCGTGATCAAAGAGCGGACGACCGCATCACGGTACGGGCCGTCGTAGGTGCACCGCGCGACCCACTCCCGCCAGAACTCTTCGGTGGCCTCCAACGCAGCCCAGGTATCCGGGATTTCCGGTGTCGTGAGGTGGTGGGAGGAGTGCCAGCTGAGGGCAAAATTCACCGTATCGCCGGCGCTGACGGTGAAGTGGCTGACCAGGGCGTCTTCCTTTTGGACAGTCTCCACCGTGGCGTCCAGCCAGAGGGCGTCCGGCCCGTCGATGGCAACGGTGCGGCCCTGATGTTCGTAGATCCAGGGCCGGTGCTTTCCGTATCCGAAGCGCGGGCACCAGGCGGATGCGACTTCAACCGTGCCGCTGATCCCTTCAACGATCCGGATGAGCTGCGGGCTGTGGCCGTCACGGGGAGGCATGAGGTCAGTGACACGGATGCTGCCGGTCGGGGTGTCCCACTCGGATTCGAGGATGAGGGCGTCGCCGCGGTAGCCGCGTCGGTCCGCATTCGGGGCCTGGGCGCCGTCGGGGCGGGCGGGGCCGATCTGCCAGTAGCCGTGATCCCCGGTTCCCAGGAGGCGGGTGAAAACAGAGGAGGAGTCGAAGCGCGGCAAGCAGAGCCAGTCGATGCTGCCGTCCCGGCAGATCAGGGCGGCCGTCTGCATGTCTCCGATGAGTGCGTAGTCCTCGATACGCCCAGCCATGGAATATCCGTCTCGATAGGTGCGGGTGCTCCCGAGGTCTTGCGAGGCAAGGTGGGGAACAGGGGCGGGTACGGGAGGGGCTCGCTCAGCGCCACGACCCGCGCGAACGACAAACCTGAAGGCACGGAGGGCGGGGCCGGCTTCGAGCGGCCGCGGCCGGCAGCGCTGAGTTCATCGAGCCACAGCCTTCACTCGAAGGTCGTTCAGATCGACGGCGGTGCAGCCCTGGAGCGACAGCACTTGACGGCTCGCCAGCAGCCAGGGGAGTGCGGGGTCTTCGTAGGAGACCTTGACGACGTCCTTACCAGGGACCATGAGCAGTGTCCGCGGGTCGTAGAGGATGCCGGCGACACCCCAGGCCAGCGGCCGTTCGACCCAGGCGGCCACGTGTTCGCGCAGGTGCGGGCAGTGCTTGACCGCGATGAGCGCACACGGTGGGCAGACTGGGGCAGCGGTGGTCAGCTCCCCCTCAGCCACCGGCTGACCGACTTGCTTGAGAACGAAGAGCTGCCGCTCCGGATCCTGCTCCAGGGTGTCGGCGCCGCAGACTTGGCACAGCATCCGGCTCACCGCACGCCGTTGGCGAAGCACGTGGACCTTCGGGAACAGCGCTCGGCCCGATCCGGGGGCGATGGACTGCCTGACCCACAGCACCCCGTCCGCGTCGCGGTCGTAAGGCATCTCGCCCGCGAAGCCGATACCTCGCCCGCTCGGGTGACGCACCACGGCGGGAGTCCGGTGATTTTCCCCGCTCCACGCGGCGATGTACGGCACCGGAAGACCCCCTTGTTCGTGCTGGGTCCTGTTCATGCTGCGGCGCTCGTCAACCGGTGCGGAGCGACGATCTTGCCGTTGGGAAGGATCTCGCCGGTGTCTTCGAAGAGGAGGACACCGTTGCACAACCGGCTCCAGCCCTGTTCCGGGTGGGCCGCGACCACGACGGCGGCCTCGCGGTCCGCGGCCTCGGCGGAGGGACAGGTGGGCTTGTGCTGGCACATGGTGAGTCCTCGGAAGAATCGGCATTGGGGGAGGAGCGATTGGCTATCCGGCAGAGGGACCGGCTGCCGTGGGGGAGCACTCACCACGGCAGCCGGGAGGCAGCAGCACTACGGCCCTGCGCCTCGCTCCGGTCTTCCGGAGGCTGCGGTGACGGGGTGGCACCGGGTGCCTTCGGGATAGGACTCGGAGCCCGAGGGCGGGCGCTGGCGTACGGCGTTCACGGGGGTGTACTGCCGTGCGGCGGCGCGCGCCCCGCTCGTGGGGTGGTCGACTGCGGACTGCGCTATGAGGTGTTGTGCGGTTTCGGCCAGCAGGATCAGGTGCACCCGCGAGCCCATGTAGTCGGTCGGGGCGGCGCTGGCGAGGAGCGCGAGCCGACGCGGCCCGCCCGCTGCCAGCGCCAGCGCCGGCAGATGCTCACGGAATACGGCCACTATCTGGTCGACCTCGCCCTGGCAACGGGGAAGAGGTTGGGAGGGATCTCCCAGCACCTGGTCGATCAGGGGTACAACGATGGCGCCGCCGCTACGTAGGGGCCGCCCGAGGCGAAACAGCCGAGACGCAGGCCGTCGGCCGGTCGAGCTGGCTGCGCGAACGTCGCCACCGAACAGGGCGCCGAGAATCGGCGGGACGAGAGTGATCACGACAACCTCCCCGTGGGCCAAGCGCCAAGGCGACCGTTGCGGGAGGGGACCGCCAGGTAGTCGGCGTGCTTCCCCGTCACGCCGAAGTGGCGCAGCAGCGTCCTCAATGCGCCGAGTGGGATGGGGTACTCGGCGCGCTCCCACCGGCTGACAGCCGAGACCGACGCCCCCGCTACGCGGGCCGCGTCCTGCAGCGTGGTGCCCTTCGCCTCACGCAGACCGCGCAGGTACACGCCCAACACGATCCCGGCAGGTGCCTGGGGCACTTCGGTGGGCGGTGAGAGGAGGTCAAACATGATCGTCCTTGCGTGGTGTGGCCGAGCGGTTCAGGACTGGTCGCGTGGCACAGATGACCGGGTGTCGGTAGGCCCCGGCCGGGGCTGCCGGCTCGTTCTCTGTCCTCGGACGACGAGGACGGCCATGGCTCCGACGATCAGACTGATGATGATCAGTCCGGTGCTGGTCACCGCAGCCTCGGCGTGGATCCGGCGTAGGCGATCGTGACCAGCACGAGGGCGAAGGTGAGCGCGCGCAGGCATTGGTAGTTGGGGCACCAGGCCCGTCGGCGTGGCCGCCAAGGACTAGGCACGGCAGACTTCCCGGCGCTGCGGGACGGGCGTTCCGCGCGGCGCCCGCATGCGGTCCCTGGTACGGCTGAGCGCCTCGTGCAGCGCAGCCGCCGGGGTGGTGGACACAGCTACCGGCTCCGGCCGGGTCACCCACAGGCCCGTACAGCCGCGGCCGCCGTACCCGTCGCAGACCCACCGCCCGGTCCTGGTACCGGGCACGCAGTCGGAGTGGGCGGCCCCCCACCGGTGGAATGTGCCGGCCTCCACCGGCACCAGAAGGCTTTGGTGGCCGAGGCAGTACTTCAGCGGGCCAACCCCCGTGCCGTCGGCCACGAGGGCGTCGATTGCGGGCAGCCCCAGAGCCATTCCCACACGCACAGTGTCGTGGGCTCGCGGGAGCGCACCCGGCGGCGGTTCACCGATCGCGACATGCCACAGGTGGTGACTCCGTAAGTTCATGTGAACTGCTCTCCAGACGAGAAGACCGCTCGGGTGAATCGTGAGAGGGGGTTCTGGTGCCGTGCCGTAGCGGGGGAGGCCGGCGCGGCACCAGAACAGGGACAGGTCCCACGACTGTCAGGCGTGCGCGGAACCGATCTGGACGGCCCGGGAAGGAGCTGACCGCCCAGACAGCGGCCCGTGATCCGGTGGCTCCGGGACCGCGGTCGCTGGCGTCACTCCACGGTGACGGAACCGGCGGGACAGCGGTACGCCAAACCGCGGCCACTTGTGGGCCACTTCACCCGCGGCACGAGCACAAACCGAGGGTGTTTTGGTCTGCTTTATCCATCGTCATGGGTGCGGCGCAGCGACGGGCGGCGGGCGAAGTGACACAGAAGTGGCCGCGGTTTGGCGTACCGATGCCTGCCGTGTTCCGTCACGGTGGAGGTGGGTCGATTCCGGCCGCGCCGCAGGGCGTCTCGATCACGAGGAGACGAGGTTGCCTCCGACTACCGCCGAGCTGGTCCATGACCAGAGCCTCGGAAATCTGCTAGACCACTGCGATGTCGAGCTTGCAGGACTTCCGGCCCCGCAACGCACCGCACGCGTTGCGCTCACCAGCTTCCTGGACGATGTCGACGAGGGACAGCTCGATGACGCCAAGCTGGTCGCAAGTGAACTCATTGCCAACGCCGTCAAGCACGGCCGCGGCGCGGTCCTCATAAGGATCGAGGTCTACGAACTTGGCACGGCGCTGGGCGTCGTCGACCTGGGTCATGACACCGGCGTCCTCCCCTCACACCCGCGCAACTCGTCCGTGGAGCCGGACACCGCGGCCACATGCGGACGCGGATTGTTCATCGTCCAGAACCTCGCCAACACCTGGTCGGTCGAGGAAACCGCGAACGGAAAGATCGTCATCGCTGTGCTGACGCGGGAAGGATCTCGCTGATGACCGACTTGGACACCATGAGTCGTCATCTGGGACAGGGCCTCTTAGCTCATCCCCTGGGCGTCAACCTCGGCGCCGTCGGACTGGCGGGGAGCCCCACCCGCGGCGAGGACGATGGTCCCTTCCTCGACGGCCTGCGCCGCGCCGTGGAGCTCGGCGCCAACCTCTTCGACGCAGCGGACTCCTACGGAGCCGGGCGGGCCGAACGAATGCTGGGGCGCCTGCTGAGGGAGTATCCGGATCAGACTTTCCTGATCAGCAGCAAGGTCGGGAAGATCCGAGGCTCCGCGCCGCACGCCTACGCCGACCGGCACATCCACCACCAGCTGCAGCAGACACTGGAGAACCTCTACGCCGAGGAGCTGGACCTCTACACCCTGGACTCGTGGGACTTCGGCCCTCAAGACCGCTACCTGGGCACCGCAATCGATCAGATGCACACCCTGCGGGAAGTCGGCGCCATCAAGGCCATCGGAATGCGGGGGCCATACACGCCCGCCGAAGCGACTCCCGCCGAACGCGCCGCCTGCGCCGAGCGATTCCTCCACCTCTTCCGGCTCATCAGACCGAACGTCATCTGGACTCGATGCAACGCCCTGACGCCGACCATCACGCTGGAAGGCGAAGACCTCTTCGCCTTCACGGCACGCCACGGGGTCGGCGTGATCCTCGCGGCGCCGAAGGCCCTGGGTCTCCGGAACGCTCTCGCTCCGGCCGGCGCCGAGAAGGCACCCTGTGGGCTTGAGTCGCTGTACGCCAGATTCGGTGACACTCCGGGAACGCTGACCCGGCTCGCGTTGCTGTCTGGCGTTCAGCGCGCCGGCCACTGTGCCACGGTCGTCGGCTTCACCAGTGAGGCTCAGCTCGAAGAGAGCTTCGGGTCTCTTTCCGGACCCGTCCTCACGGCCGTCGAGCTGCGGCTGCTCGACGACGCGTACGCCCGAGTCCGCGCGCAGATGCACCCGAAGCCGAAGGAGAGGCTGGCGGCCGGCACCGGACTGTGATGGGCCAGCGCTGCCGGGCCGTTGCCGTCCATTGTGCGATCACCTTCTAGGCGAGCGTAGTCCGCGAGGTTGCGGAGGAGGGCAGGGGAACCGAGCGGATGGTCCTCCAGCGGTAGGTTCTGTCCTGGCGCCGCAGTTCCACGAGATCCACGGTCGTGAAGTGCAGCGGCACCGGCGGGAGAGACCGCAGAGGTTCGACGGCGTCGATGACCGCGGGCGCGGATCGCTCCTGGTTGCTGTAGGCGATACCCAGATGCGGGCGGAACGCCGTCGTCGGAGCGCCGCCGGGGACGCCGGCCTGCTTTCCCACAGCGTGAAGGGCGGCGTGGAGGCGGACCAGCGGTTTCCAGGGCGTGAGGCTGAAACGGACGGCGCCCCGTGAGCCGGCCAGAGGGTGAGCGAGGCCGTGGAAAGCGCTGACGGGCAGCTCCTGCGTCAAGTCGAGCAGGTGCTCCACCTGCGCGGTCGATACCTGGTCGACTGCGCCCACGCGCAGCAGGGTCACGTGCAGACCGTCGGCGGGGACAGGATCCATGCCCAGGTGCTGCAGAGCCCGTTGGCAGTGTTCCGTCCGCTGCAGCAACTGGCCGGGGTCCGGGAACGTGTGCATCCAGTAGTACTTGCGCTGCCGATCCGACCACCCGGGCCGGTCCCAGTGATCGGCCATGCGCTCGACCCGCTGGAACGCCCGCCAGTCGTGCTCGACGATCACTTCGGGATCGTCGAGGCTGGCAGGCGGCGCGCTGGGAAAGGCGCTGGGATCGGTGTCCAGCTCGGGCGACACGTAGCTCCTCGGAGGGTCAGGGTGCGATCTGCGACGCCCAGCCGACGGCGATCAGACCGACCTGCGGTTGTGACTGCCAAGTCCGCAGTTCCTCGGCATAGTCCCCTACCTCAGCTTCGTCGTGCCACCGCTCGGCGTTCTGGTAGAGCTCGACCGCCCTCTCCCAGACGGATTTGATTGGCCGACCGGTGCCTGATCTCAGGGCGCGGCGGCCCCGCGCCATGGCGTGCTCGATCTCGGGCGAGCCCTGCTTCAGCAGCGCGGATGCCACATCCAGTCCGACCAGGGCACGGCTCCACTCTGACTGTGAATGCTCGATCAGCTCTTCGATCTGGTCGGCGTGGGCCAGGACCTCCGCGGTGTCCCCGAGGGACAGCCGTGTGGTGATGGCGTTGGCGAGGGAGCGCGCCATGGAGTAGGGCTCGAAGCTGATGCACGAGGTGAGGCCGTCGGGGAGTGACGTCTGGCGGTCTGAGAGTTCGAGGGCGTGCCCGATGGCTGCTTCAGCTCCTGCGCGATCGCCGATGCGCGCGAGCGCCCGGGCACGGCCGTTGACCAGCAGTCTGATGGCCTGGGGGTGGCCCGGGGCGAGGGCGATACCCGCGGAAGCGGCGTCGTCAGCGTCCGCATAACGCTTCTGGTAGTAGAGGCCGAGCGAGCGGGTGCCGTTCGCCCACATCTCCATGGCCACCTCGCCGACCTCCCGGGCCAAGGTCTCCGCTTCCGAGCAGTAGGCGTCGACCACCTCGTAGCGGGCGCCGGCGTTGACGGCCATGTATCCGAGAAGTCCCGAGGCCTGTGATGCAAGCCGGAAGAGTTCCGTCCTCGTACGGGGCGGTTGGTGGCCGGCGAGGATGCCGTGCAGCGTCTCGCGGATGATCCTGGCTTCCCCTGCCAGATGCTGGGGCCCGAGCGTTTCGTACCGGGCCACGATGCTGGCGATCGTTCCCCTCACCATGCCGAGGACGGGGTCGTCGGCGTTGGAGCTGGTCAGCCTGTGAGTCTGGCTCACGATGGTCAGAGGGTCGTCGAATCCGGGGGGATCCGCGGGCGCGACAGGGGCGGTGCTGCGGTGCCCTGAGCTCCAGGAGCTGGCGTCGATGGGTTCGAAGAGCCGCTCGGGCGACATGTTGAACATGTGCTGAAGGACGAGGGCGGCATCACGGCGGGGGGTGCTTGAGATCGCACCCTTGCGCCCCATCCAGCGGGCGTAGGTACTGCGGGCAATGTCGGTGCGTGCGAGCCGCGGGTTGTTCTCCTTCTCGGCCGCTCGCGCCGCCGCTTTGGCGAAGCGGATGCAGAAGACCTCGTACGAGTCCCAGTGCCGTTCTTGCACCAGGAGGGCGAATCGTGTGGTGGTGTGCACCTGCCGTCCCCTTCAGGTGGGCTCCGGATGAATGCATGTGCTCCGCTGGCCAGGTCCTGGCGTACTGGCCGCGTCGGCCAGGGCGTCAGTCCGTCCGGCCGAACGTGAGCAGGGGCACGTCGTACAGGCCGGGGTCACGTGGGCGGGTTACCTCCGGGGCAGTCCACTCTTCGATGACGACCTCGGCAAGGAACTGCACTGTCCCGCCTTGCAGATGGCTGGTGCGTCCGTCGGCGGAGTCCGCCTTGAGCCCTGCCGAGATGTGGATGTGTGGGGCGACTCGCTCCTGGTCGGGGTCCCAGGCGAGCGTCCCGCTCCCAAGGACCTCCAGGGTCTCGACTTCGACCTCTTTCCACAGCGGGCGCTCTGGGTGCTCCAAGGGCTCGCAGGTCCCCACCAGCCGGGCATGACTGAAGCCGCCGATGAAGGTGAGGTGGCCCGCCCGGACGCCGGCCTCGCGACAGAAGCGGTCCAGGGACTCGTAGAAGTCCTCACCGTGCTCGAAGACGACGGCGAACGTCCGGCCGACGGTGATCTCGGTGGCGCGCATGATGATCCGATCGTGGGTCTCGGTGGGTCAGCGGTGCGCCGCGAAAGCGGCCTGGATCGTGGTCTGATCGGCGCCGGAGCGCAGCAGCGCCAGCAGAAGCAGCCGGGCCTTACGCGGCTCAAGCCGGCCGCCGTTGATCAGGCCACGGCCCAGGAGGTCGGTCTCGGAGCCCGGGCCGAAGTCGTAAGTGCCGGTAAGGACGCTCCCCGCCCCCGTCCTTGAGGTGAGGACGACCGGGAAGCGGGAGGCCAAGTTGCCCAGCCGCGGAGCCCACGTCCGGGGTACGTGGCCAGCGCCGAAGGCCGCGACGACCAGGCCGTCCAGGGAGCTCGCTGCGTCGAGGAAGGCGCCCTCACTTCCGAGCGTGGCTTCGATCACCTCGACGGAGGCGGGGCGGATCAGGGGCAGCTCGACGCGCGGCTGTCGCGGCAGGGCGAACTGGAACCGCGGCCGGCCTTCGATCAGG
The DNA here is from genome assembly GCF_036231985.1 of Streptomyces sp. NBC_01426. Taxonomy (GTDB): domain Bacteria; phylum Actinomycetota; class Actinomycetes; order Streptomycetales; family Streptomycetaceae; genus Streptomyces. Next base: position 662,136 of record NZ_CP109502.1, on the reverse strand, counting down.
AATCCGACCGGGCCAGCCCCGGGCGAGGAGAAGGCCGACGGGCTGGTGCTGTGAATCTTCTGGACGTGGCGGGCGGCGTGCAGTTCGTCGGCGAAGGCGACGAGGACACCCATCTCGCGCGCTTCGGGGCTGACGGCGGTGCGCACCGCGGCGAGGACGTTGGCCGGACCGTCGGCCCCGGCCATCTGCGCGTGGCGCATGGCGCCGGTAACCACGACGGGCGCCGCCCCCTCGTACAGCAGGTCGAGAAGGTAGGCAACCTCCTCCAGGGTGTCGGTCCCTTGGGTGATCACAAATCCGGTCGTCCCTTCCGCGGCCTGCTTGTTGAGCAGCTCGGCGACAGCGGCGATGTCGTCGATCTCCAGCCACGCTCCGGGGATCTTTCGGAAGTCCCGCAGCTCCAGCTCGGCCTCCTCGGCGAGCTCCGGAACCGCGGCGACGAGGTCCTCGGCGGTCAACCGGGGCGCTACGCCGCCGTGTCCTGCTCCCGGGGCCGCCATCGCGATAGTGCCGCCAAGGGAGAGAACCAGAGCGGAGGGGAGCTGGGCCCTAGGGCTGGGGTCCATGAGGGCTACCTTTCGAAGAAGCGGATCAAGGAGTGCGGAAGCAGCGTCGGACTTCTCAGCGGTCCGGGGCAAGAGAGGCGAGGAAGGCGAACACCTCGTCGAGGGATTCCGCGGTCAGGTGCCGGCTGCGCGGGCGGACGATGCTCGCCGTGCCGCATTCGCGCATCTCACGGGACCGCTCGACCAGCCACACCCAGTCGATGTCCAGGTATCCGGCCATGGAGCGGAGCCGGACTTCCGGGTCGGGGCCCTGCATCACGCTGTGCTCCCGCGCTTCGCCGAGGGCCTCGCTGTACTCCCGCAGGGCTGGCCGCCGTGTGACGGTGTCGACAGCCCAGATCTCCTCGTCTGTCCGCGCCCAGTTGGCCACCACGGCTCGCTGCCCCGGGACCAAGGCGAAGCCGTCGACGTGGGAGTACTCAGGCTTGGACAGCACATCCACACGAACCCCGTGCAGTTCCATTAGCGCGATGGCCAGCAGCAGAAGGATCCGCTCGTACCTGCCGCTGCGGCTCACCTCGGTCTCGGGAATGCAGAAGGCGCGGGAGAGCGGGGCGGAGCCGGCATAGCGCGCCGAGATGGTCTGGAGGTAGTCAGTCTTGTGCCTGAGCCACAGCCACGCGGCGGCTTGCTCGCCCGTCTGCTCACGGGTCCAGAACGCCGGGGGTTCCGTCAGGCCCTCCAGCCGCCGCATGATGTGGCGGGCACAGTAGGTGGATCCGAGCCATTGGGCACCTGCCTTCGTGAGGTCAGGAACGGTCCTGCGACTGGGAGCCGATCGCGGGAGATCGAGGTACGTCTCCAGTACCTTCTGCTCCTGCTCAAGAGCGAAGTCGTCGGCCAGGAGTCCGTCGTCCAACTGCACGAGGGACCACACCAAGCCGTACGTGAGGTCATCCAGTAAGTGACCCTTCGGCAGGGCTAACGCGCCTTGCCCGGCCGATGCCGCTCTGTCACGGCGGGCGATCGCGGCGTCGACGACGAAGAGCTGCGGCGACTCCCGGTCGTCAACGCCGATGAGGAAGCCGCGACGGGCTGGTCGGAGGAATTCGTACAACGCTCCCGCGTCGCCAGCGTCGAGGTGGGCGAGGCAACCGTCACCAGTGGCGGCGCGGAAGGCGACAGCCGCTGTCGTGCCGTCCAGTGTCTGCCGACCGGCCAGTTCCCACCCGCCGACCGTTTCACCGGGCGCCATGAAGAACCGGCTCGTGGGCCACTGCTCTGCGACGAACACGGAGGCGCGCAGAGCCTCGCCCTCGGGCACAGAAGCGCTTGATGGGATGAGAGCCGGTGCTGGGCTGAACAGATCGGCTGCCGGGACCTTGAAGAGATGTTCGAGGATCAGAGCGGTGTCGGGCCAGGGCCGTCCATACCAGTCGCCCTTCGCCCACCGGTGGAAACTCTTCCGCGACACCGTGACACTGGCCAGCCTCGGTTTGCCCAGCTCCCCCGCCAGATCACGGGCTGCGCGCTCGAACTGAAGACAGAACGCGCTCCACTGGTCCCACCGGCGCTCCACGAGCATGACGTGGAACAAGCTGGGGTGGGGCATCAACACGGCCCTCCTCGAACAGCTACGGAGCGCGGCTCTCACGGTGGAGCGGACACATCCCACACGGCGCGACACCAACAACACAGATCGTGACCTCGGTCAGGATGCTCCTCCATCTGTGTCCTGCGCAACACAACCTAGAAATTTTCTTCATAGAATTGGTTGTCGCAAGCCGGACCGACCGCCACACTGGCCACCATGGCGGATGCGAACGAGGCCCCCTGGTCACTCACGCACAGCGAAGTGGGCAGTCGGCTGGAGGAGTTGAGAGAGCGCCGCGACCTGACGCAGGGCGCGACCGTCGAACTCCTCATGCGAGAACGCAGCATCAGGACCAACGTCTCCACGTTGAGCAAGATCGAGAACGGCAGGCAGAAGACACTGCCGAGCGACCTCGTAGAGGGCCTGCTCGACCTGTACGGGGCCGAACCCGAGACGCGACGGTATGTGCTCGGCTTGCTGAGCGTGGACACGACTCCAGCCGGTCGCCGACGTCGGCCGGCGCTTTGGCGACGCCACGCAGCGCTACTCGGACCGATGAAGTTCGAGGGGTACCTCCAACTGGAGCGGCGCGCGTCGCGGATCCGGAACTATCAACCGCACCTGACGCCGGGTCTTGTCCAAACTGATCTCTACGCACGACATGCCATCGCGAGCATGCGCCCCGAACTCAGTGCAGCGGATGTCCGCGGTCTCGTCGACGTCCGTATGGATCGGCAACAGCAGGTCTTCGGCGGGAGTCCGCTTCGCGAGTTCCAGGCATTGCTCGAACAGGGGGCGTTGCGTCGCAAGGTGGGCGACGAAGAGGTCCGGCACGGGCAGCTCGAGCGCCTCCTGCGTGTGTCGCAGGAGGAGAAGATTGAAATCCGCGTGCTGCCGGACAGTATCGGGAGCCACCCAGGCCTTGCTGGGCCGTTCGTTCTAATGGGGTTCGACGAGGCGTCCAGGGACGTTGTCTGGTGCGAGCTCGCGAAGAGGTCGGTCTACTTCGACCAACCCGATGACGTGGCCTACTACGACGAGGTATTCACCGATCTATGGAAGCGGGCTCTGAGCCCTGCTGACACGCGCGTCCTCATCGAGGAAATGATCAAGGAGAAGTAGTGAGCAAGAGCAAGCCCGCCCCCTCCGAGTTCGACCTGTCGGCCGTGGAGTGGGTGGTGTCCTCGCACAGCGGTGGCGGGGGCGACTGCGTCAGGGTCGGCACGCAGGACGGGTTCGTCCTGGTGGGCGATTCGAAGAACCCGGATCGCCTCCCGCACGTCTACACCCCCGGCGAGGCCAAGGCCTGGCTGCTGGGGGCGAAGGACGGTGAGTTCGACTTCCTGCTCGGCTTGTAGACCCCAACTTCCAGGCGATCACGCTACAAATCGGACGCTGAGAAGGTCGACGCAGAACTGTGGCGACAGCGGCGGGCTCGTTCCGGTCGGGCGACCCGCCGCTTTGGTGTGTTCGATAGCGATAGGGGTCGTCTTGTTGGTCGGGCCGCCCCCCAGGCCCCGGCGCCGACGGTCCTGAGGGAGAAAGGCCGTTCATGCTGCACGGCAGGACTGACTAACGGGAGCCCATGCGCGGCGAAATTTCAGGACTCGCGCAGTCTAGATAATGGCTGGCGCCTCGGCTGGCCGGCGAAGCGAATTCGTGAAGAGCCGCCGGGCCTCGGCAGCATTTGATCGCGCAGCCCCTGATAGGGCATTTCGCAGACTCCTGGAAATCACGGCTGAAGATTCGCTGGTGATGAGCCATCCGGCGAGAGAGGGTACTCGCTCGGCCTTCCGCTCTAGAGCGTACGTAGTGTGGCCGCCGAGGGTCGCCACACTACGGATGAGTCGAAAGTTCTGCTGCTGGTAGTACGCGGCGAGGGCTGCAGAGCTGCAGTCGCGGCGGACGTGGCTGATGCCTGCACGGGCTGCGTGGTCGACGGCCCAATCGGCAATGAGTGTGCCGAGTTTGCGGTGCCGTACAGCGGGGTCGGTGACGGTGCCGTTCAGATAGTAGGCAGTCTCGGCCGCTTCGTCGGCGGTCCAGGTCCAGGGTGCCGCGGTTCGGAGGACCGTAGTGCAGCCCAGGATCCGGTCGTCTTCGGTGAGGACCCACATCTCGCTCGGGTGCCTGGTGCAGTTGCCGGCCAGCTCGTGGACGTGTTTTCCCCAGCTGCGCCAGCTCGGGAGCTGCTTGTCCTTCATCCAGTCGGAGCGGGCCTGGATCATCAGGGCGAGGCGGGGTTGGTCTTCCGGCGTAGCCGGGCGCATTGCGAGCATGCGGTCCGCTCCTGTGTGTGCTCGTCCACGAGCGGGTCAACAAGTTGATGTGCTGGGCGGAACCTTAAAGGCCTACTTCCTGGTAGCTACAACTTTCCCGCCAGAGCACTTCGAAACGCTTGATGAACCATGCCGGTACGTGGAGGGATGCCCGGAAAGCGCTCTTAACAGGCAGGTCCCAACCCGGCTGAAGTCCGCTCAGGCCGCGGTAGGCACGGCTCGGCGCAGCCCGTCGGCGAGGCGCTGGGCGAGGACGGCGGCCTGGTGGGCGCCAGCCGGCCCAGGGGTGGCCTCGATGGCGCGGATGAATGCGGATCCGACAATGACCGCGTCGGCGTAGGAGCCGACGCAGGCCGCCTGCTCCGGGGTGGAGACGCCGATGCCGACGCCGACGGGGAGGTTGGTGAGGGTGCGCAGGCGGCCGACGAAGGTGCGCAGGCCGGGGTGAAGTGGGCCTTGGCCTCCGGTGACGCCGGCCGTCGCAGGGGCGTAGACCATGCCGCTGGCGGCGGCGCACACGCGGGCCAGGCGTTGATCGGTGGCGTTCGGGGCGACGACGAACACGGCGTCCAAGTGGTGTTCGTGGGCGGCGCTCAACCAGTCGGTGGCCTCTTCGACGGGCAGGTCGGGGATGATCACGCCGGTCCCGCCAGCGGCAGCGAGTCGCTGGGCGAAACGGGAGGACCCGAAGTGGTGGATGGGCTGCCAGTAGCTCATAACGACCAGCGCGGTGTTGGAGGCAGCAGCGAGCTCGCGCACGGTGGTGAACAGGTGCTCGGTGCGGAAGCCAGCCCGGAGGGCCTGTGCGGCGGCGTGCTGGATGACCGGGCCGTCCATGAGGGGGTCGGTGTACGGCAGGCCGATCTCGATCACGTCGACTGTCGTCGACAAGAGATGCAGGGCGTCGAGGCTCTGCCCGAGCGTGGGGTAGCCGGCGGGGAGGTAGGCGGCGAGTGCGGCCCGGCCTTGTCCGCGAGCGTTGGCCAGGGCCTGACCCAGGCGGGATGGCGGTGCGTCGAGTGACGAAGGGGTGGGGTTCATAGTGCCCGTCCTGGGGCTCGATCGGCCGGCCGACGGTGGTCAGCCCGGCCCGGGGCTGCGAAGCAGGCGATGGAGGCCCTGCGAGGTGGGAGCTGGGCTCCGCGTGCGGGTACGCCGACGGCGGCCCGGGATCACAGGGGGCCGGGCCGCCGTTGCGTCGTCCTGAGCCTTCACGAGGTGTCGGCTCAGGCGCTGGTGGGCCGGGAGAGCTCGATTCGTCTCCGTCGGCCGGTGAGGGTCAGTCCAGTTGCATGGGCACGTTGATGTACTGGGCGGCGACCCAGCCCTTCTGGCCCTTGTGAGCCCCGGACTTGACGGTGACGTAGCCCCAGGCGCCCGGCTTGTCGTTGCGGCCCTTGTTGCACTGCCAGTACACGTCGGTGCCCTTGGAGAGCTGGCCGGTGGCGGTGTATCCGGTGCCCGGGCCGGTGCGGAACTTCACCGTTGTGTACACGTCGGTGTTGATCTTGATCTGGTGGGTGCAGGCGCCGCTGCCGACCGTCGCGGCGCTGGCGGTCGAGGCGGTGGCGACGGCGCCGCCGAGGAGCAGCGCGCCGGTGGATGCCACGGTCGCGGCTCGGCGGGTGAGGGTGTTCATGTGCGGCTCTTCCTGGTGTCGTCGGCCAGAATTCGCTCGGCCGCCTGTGCAAGGCTTCTTCACCGCGGTGCTCAGGCGGCGCGATGAAGGCGAGCGAGAAGGGAATCCGGAACCCGACAGGTTCGTCTTCGTTCCGGATTCGATCTTCTTGCTGAGCAGGGGAGTTGACCAGGCTCGGTTTATTCCGTGAAACCGCATTCCGGAACGGTGGTGTCAGGTAGAGGCCGTTCCGGGAATCGATATGCAGGAAGAGCTATTACAGGAAGCGGTATTTCCGAGAGCCCCGCGGCGGCGACGGTCAGGCTGTGGTGACGGAGACGGCGAGGGCCCCGATGACCATGTAGGGGCCGAAGGAGACGTGCGTGCGGCGGGCGCGGCGGGCCGTCAGCCGTGCTACCTCCGACACCGCGCCGACGACGAATCCCGCGGCTGCTCCCCAGAACAGGGCCGTCCAGCTGCTCCAGCCCAGGAGAGCCCCGATGGCCGGTGCGAGCTTGACGTCGCCGAGTCCCATGGCGCCGGAGAACGCCATGAGGAGGAAGACGGCGGTGAGCACGCCGGCGGCGGCCGCCGCGCGGCCCAGGCTGCCGGTCTCGCCGGCCAGCGCGGCCGCGGTGAGCAGGATGAGAGTCCCGCCGCAGGCGGGGAGGGTGAGCACGTCGGGAAGCCGTTGCACGGCGAGGTCGATCAGCGCGAGGGCGACACCGCACGCGGCGACCCAGTACTGGGCGGCGGCGAACCAGCCGCTCGCTGCGCCCGCTGCGACCACGGCGAACGCGGCGGCGGCCACCGTCTCCGGCACGAGGGCGCGCGGTCCGATCGCCTGTGCGCACGCCGGACAGCGTCCGGAGACGGGCAGTACGGGCAGCCGGCGTCCCAGGACGGCGCTGCCGCAGTGCGGGCAGGCACTGCGGGCGGACGCGGGCGCCGGGACCGAGCGGGCGAAGACCGCAGGGCGGGCCGCAGCACCGGCCAGGGCTCCGACGACGGCGGTCAGGGCAACGCTGAGGGCGGACAAGAGAGACTCCTACGTACACAGCCCGGCCTCACCGTGACGGGCCGGTCTGCTTCGACCTTACGGCTCGCTGCGACGACTCCCTCCAGCCCGCCTCCGTGAGTCCCTACACCGCGCCCGGTGAGGCCGCCGGGCTGCAGAACCCGAAGCGCCGGCTCATGCTCCCCGTCCGCTGGCGTCGAGAGTCTCCGCCAGGTTGAGCGCGGCCAGGACCTGCGCCTGGCCCTCGGCCGGCTGCAAGGTGCCGGCCGCGGTCGCCTCGGCGATCCGGGCCGCGTGTTCCAGTGCTGTGGCCACACCGGTCGGCTCCCGGTAGGTGGTCAGCCACTCGAATCCCGCGCGGAGCGCGGCCGCGAGGTCGCCACCGTGGTCCTCGGGGGCGTTCGTAGTTAACGCTCGGAGCCACAGGTCGGCATGGGACTGCACGATCGCGGCGAAGGGCCGGTAGTCGGTGACGGTGCCACACCGGCCGCCGGCGCCCTCGGGGCCGCGCCGCCCGGTCCAGCTGTTGGCCAGCCAACGGTGACGGTGGCAGACCTCCAGCCGGTAGTCCATCGGCCGGTCCCGTGCCCGGGTGCGGCGTTCGATGACGACGGTCGACGGTGCGGTGCATGTCGTGAGCTGGCGCAGGACCGGCACAGCGGTACCCCCTCCTGGTCGCGGTGAGGGTCCGATCATGGTCATGGAAGGGGGTGCGCCGTCGTCCACGATTGGACGCTACGGCTGTGACCCGGATCTCACTTTGCGGGCGGTGTTCCGCAGCCGGCCGGTCCCGGTGCGGGGTGCGGCGGTCATTTTCGGAAATCGGTCAGCGCGCGCCGGCGGATCCCGGTACGACGCGAAGGCGGCCGGGCTCGGAGCCCGGACCTGTGGGTGGCGTGGGAAGCAGCTGGTAGGGCTGCCACAGTGCGGGGGTTTGCTGGCTGCGCTCCCAGTGCGGGGCGCCGGTCAGGGCGACGATCCGGTGCACGGGGACGTGCAGCGGCAGGTGTCGGCCGCCGGGGTTGAGTGCGATGCCGGCGCTGTCGACGGCTTCGAGCGTCCCGAACAGGGTGGCCCACGAGTGCTGTTCAGCGTCACGGCCGCACAGCACGTCCAGGCGCAGCGCGCTCCAGCGCAGCCAGGGCGCCATCTCCTCCAGCTCGGCCAGGGCCTGTGGGCTGTCGGGAATCCAGCAGCCGTACCCGTCGCGTAGGGCGCTCGCGATGCGGTAGGTGCGTTCCTCGCCCGCTCCGTCGCGCCACGGCCGGTCGGCCGCACGCCGGGCGCGGCGCTGCTCGAGGACCTCGTCCGTCGGGGTAGACGGCTCGCGGTCGCCGTCGCCGGGCAGGAATGGGAACGCCTGCCGCAGCAGTGTCTCGGCTGCGGCCTGGTCTGCCGCGCCGCCGGTGACTGGGCCGCCGGCGGTGAACCGCGGCTCGTAGTGGGAGGGCTGGGCTGCCTGTTCTCGTTCCAGCTTCGCCACCAGGTGCGCCGGGGCAGCAACGACCGCCGCGTAGGACGGTCCGGCGGTGTCGCCGCCGCTCCAGGACACGTAGTCGTCGACCTCGCGGTGCCCGTGGGGGACGACCGGGCCCAGTACGGGGGAGGCGGCCAGGTAGGCGACCGGGGTGTCGCGGGTGCCGGTGAGCGGCCAGTCGCGTACCAGCAGCAGTCGCGCGGACATGGCGGCGGACTCCGCCTCGAACTCTTCCTCAAGGCGGGTGCACGCGGCTGTCACGGCCTGCGGCCACCACAGGGCCAGCTCGGCGTCCGCCCACGCTGCCGGGTCTGCGTGCCGGTCGCTGGGGGTGCGCGGCGGCACGGGCAGCCGGGTGACGTCCCGCACTCGGGCGCCCTTCAGCTCGTCCGCGACGGCGGCGCGGGCCAGGTCGGCGGACTGCTCGGCGCCACGGCCTCGCGAGCGGGCCGCAAGCCACACCCCGCATACCAGGGTCCACACGTCCAGGCGCGGTTCTGGCTCGTACATCCGGGCCCGCCGGCGCGAGAGGTTGCCGACCGCCGCGCCGATCTGGTCCAGCTCCCGGCGCTGGTCGGTGTCGGCGCAGCGTCGCACCGCGTCCCGGGCGCCGTTGTATGCCTCGACCTCAGGGCACTGGGCGGCGTACTCCTCCAGGAAGCCGCGGAACTGGGCTGCCAGCTGCTGCCAGGCGTCGGCGAGCACGGCGGCATCGGCGGCCAAAGTGGAGTCGGTGCGGGCGGTGTCCAGCCAGCGCCGGAACTGCTCGTCGTCACCCGGTGCCCACCGGGCGGCGTGCCGCGCGTACCCGAGCCAGGTCTGCGGCTCCCGGTCGGTCCGGCAGCGGTCCAGCTGGTCTTGGCGCTGGGCGGCGAAAGCGGCCGCCCGCCATAGGGCATCGGGCGCCTTCGGCAGGACGATGTCGCACTTCTTGCAGATCTGCGCGAAGACCTCGACGAGCGGATGAGTGGAGGCCTCGGCGGCCGGCTTGGCGAACCGGCAAGCGTCGGAACTGAAGCGGCGCAGGTCGGGGTGGGGGACGTGGAACTTCCCGCTGCGGCCGCCGGTCAGGGCCACCCGGATCGCGGCCAGGGCCGGCAGCTCGGTCCCGAGGGCGGCGAGCCCGCGGCCGGAGATCTCAGGGAAGGCCCGCCGCACCGCTCAGGCCCCCGTCGCCGGGGCCATGACCGGGCGCGTGCCCAGAGCTCCGCAGGCGCACGGCGGTGACCCGCCGTCCAGGTGGGCGGGGAAGATCTGCGCCCACGCCAGCAGCGAGGCGGTCCACAGACCACTCAGCAGCTCGTGCACCTCCTCCTCCGACGGGGTCCTGCCGGTGTCGCAGCGCAACATGGCTCGGGCCAGGGCGTGGACGGCGATGTTCACCATCGACTCGCGTTCCGTGCAGCTCTGGCGGAGCGGGTTCTCGCCCGCCAACGAGAGGCACCGGTACGCCTCCGCGAGCTCCTCGCGAGCCGTTTCGGTTTCGGCGGCGTCCATGGCAGGCAGGATGTCCGCGGCCAGGTCGCCGAGGAACACAGCAGTATGGGCGCCGGCCTCACCGCCGGTGTGCAGGGCGCGGGCGTCGAAGGCGAGCAGGGCCCGCCGCAGAAGGTCTTGGACAGCTTGCGGGGCGGGGGCGGTCGTCACGGGGAAAGCGTACGGGCTGCGCTGCGCCGGCCCGGGGCGTTCTCGGTTGCTCACCCTCCCGAGTGCCGTGACCTGTACGGGCTTTGCAGCCCGTCACGCCCTGATCCGCGGCGGCAACAGCACCTTCTCGGCCAATGCGGGTGGGAAACAGGGCAGGAAGAGCGGCTCTGGCGTGCTGCTTGCCCGGTCCGCTCCATGATCTGGCCTGGGCCAACTCGGCTCTGGGGACGGTGAGGAGCAGCGGTATGGGCGTGAGTGACAGCTATCTGTCCAGGGCGGAGGTCCAGCAGATTCTGGGCATCAACTCCTTCGGGCTGTGGCGCCTGGCACGCAAGTACGACGACTTCCCACAGCCGACCGAGCCGCCGTACAACCCGTTCGCGGGGTTCGGCGAGAAGAAGGAGCCCGAGGAGGTCTGGGACGGCACCCAGGTCTACCGATGGGCGGCGGACACCCCCGAGTTCACCCACCGCGGCGCCGTCCTGCTGCGCCCGCGGGAGCAGGACCTGCCGGCCGGCCGGTGGGCCGGATTCCAGGACACGGTGCGCGGGCCAGCGCTCGACTGGCACACCGCCGTGGGCACGATCCGCGTCGTGCACTGCGACGATCGAAGGGTCGCCACCGACGTCGCCTCCGCCCTTGCCGCCTCCGGCAACCCGGACAGTGTGGTGACCGTCTGCGCCCTGTACGGGGACATGAGTTTCCGCGGGCCGTCCCTGGTCGCCTCCGACACCGCGCACCCGGGCATCGAGTACGAAGCCGACTGGGGCGACGTCGCCGCACTCGCCGGGCAGGATCTGCCCTGGTGGCCTCACCTGCTGCGCCTGCCCCAGCTGATCCGTGAGTGGCAGCCCGGCGCTCCGGCGGCCGTCGTGGAGGTGCCGCCCAACGCCAACGAGAAGATCTTGCGCCGCGCAGCGCGCAATGACGCCTTCGACGTCACCTCACACCTGGCCGCGACGGACATGGCCAACGACATCCGTAACGAGCGCATCGACCACACCACGCACGACAACGAGATCTTCGGCAAGGAGGGATACGGCGAAACCCGCAATCCCGTTGCCATCGCCGCCGTACCCGACCGCAGCCACCACCCCCTGCCCGTCGGGGGCGAGCGCCAGATCCTCAAGGCCGGCTGGAGCAAGCTCGCCCTGAGCAATCACCCGGAAGCCGTCGCGGCCCTCGAAGTCGCCGTCGGCCGCGAGCCGGCCCTGCTGCCGTTCGGCGCGCTCGCCGAGGTGCCGGTGAGCACCGGCACCATCAGCGACCGGTGGACCCGTCGGCTCACCATGTGCGACCCGACCGCCGCCCACGTCGTCCTCGCCCAGGGCAAGAAGGCGGACGCGTTCTTCATCGACCCGCTCACCGACATGCCCGTCCTGCGTACCCCCGACGACGGAGGGAGGCCGGTGTGGCGCTTCTACGCCCCGCTGTCCCTTCCGGCCGGCGGCGCGGAACTCACCTCGGTCGTGCTGCACCACACGGTGTGGGTCCTGACGAGCGACGACCACGTCCACCCCGCCCCGTGCACACCCTCCGAGCACCTGTGGTGGGGCAACGGAGGGGGCGACCGTCCCAGCGAAGCCGCGATGGTCATCGACGCGCTCCTGGACGACCTCGGCGCCACCCTCAACCTCCGCGAGCACTGGAAGGCGCCCAAGGGCCTGACCGCACTCCTCAACGAGGACCACAGGCAGGGCAGCGAACTCACCCGCAGCACCCTGCTGCACGCCCGGATGACCCCGCCGCGTACCAACTGAAACACCCACACCGATGGGTGCGGCCGCGTGCAAGACCGCACCCATCCACCACCTCGACACGGCCACACAGGCACTCTTCGCCCGCGTCACGTGACGAACAACCCGCCATGCAGTTGAACCGGCGAGAGATCCACCTCTTCGACACAGGCAGGCATGATGGGGAAAAGGGCGCAGCAGAAGCGGGCGGCCAAGCACGCGAAGCAGGCGAAGCAGCGCACGGCCGCAGCATCGCGGAACACCGCCGTCTTCAACGCGCTGGCGGCGCAGATGCCATGTCTGACCTCCATGGACGACTACGAGCCGATGAGCACGCCGTGGGGTGACTTCACCGACTCCTTCGCGACGGTCGCCGAAGCGCTCGCAGCGGCGGAGGAAGCCGGCGGTCTGCTGTCGTGCTTCGCGTTCGACGACTCCGGTGAGTACGAGCGGGGCTTGCGCCGGGGCGAGGACGGCTGGCGGTACGAGGTGACGCTGTACCCGCGGGGCTACCTACGGGAGCTGGTGAAGACGTCCTGGCTGAGCGCCGAGGACCGGGACCAGGCCGTTGAGCAGCTGCGCCGGGCACTGTCCGAGTACGTGCCCCCAGGGCTGCGCCGCCCCGACCTTGAGGTCGTACAGCGGCCGTCGACCACCAGCGTGCCCCGCGTCGGCTGGACACAGAGTGTGCCCGTGGCCGGGCTGGAGACCTGGGAGGACGTACGGCTCGCGGAGAAGGACCTGCCGCTGTTCGCCCTCCCACCGCTCGCTGATGGACCCGGCGGCGTCTGCGACCCTCTGCCGGCAGAGATCTTCACCCTGTTCCAGGCACAAGGTCTGGACGCGCACAGCTGCGCCGGCTGCGGTATGCCGGTCACCAACCGGCACCCGCACTGGCCGGACGTGTGGGTCAGCGTGGAGAACGAGTTCGGGCCGTCCTGCGAACGCTCGCTCCTGACCGGAATGGACTCGCCGCAGAGGGTGCCGCACGTCGTCGACGCGACCCAGGCACGGCCCGCCAGGCGGCCGACCGGCAAGGAACAGAAGGTCCAGTGCCGGCACTGCGCCGCGCATGTGACCGAGCAGCATCCCGACTGGCCCGGCGTGTGGACCGAGGCCGGCGGAGACAGTTCGCCGGTCTACGCGGTGGTCGGCTCCGGATGCGGCGACGCGCAGTCGTACGACCTTGTCGACTGCGTCTATCCGCACATCCCGGCCGGCGGAGACAGCCCGGCCGCCGCAGCCATCGCCGCAGCCCAGCAGACGGGCTACTTCCACCAGCCCCGGCCCGTCCTGTTCTGACCCGCAGCGCGCCAGGGCCCCGAACGGGGCCTCGTGGAGTGAGGCACCGCCTATGCGCGGGCATGTCCCGGTGACGTGCCCGCGCCATCAGGCCGCGCAGGCTGGCGAAGCACCCGGAACCTAGACCTCCCCCGAGGTCATGTCGTCACGAATTCGCAGGAAGCGCACGGGGTGCCGGTACGTTCCCAGGTCCACAGCGGTATCGACATCGATCTCGGCGACGAGGTCGGGTACGACGGTCTGGAAGATGAGCGGCTCGGAGGCGCCCCACCCGGCGGAGAAGCGACGGCCGTACCAGGGGTGCTCCTGCCCGGCGGGGCGCAGTGCGACGCCCAGTTCGGCTGACGCGGGCCGGGACAGCGGTGTGGAGCGGGCGATCAGCTGGAGCCGGCCGGCGGGGTCGAGACGGCCGAACAGGAGGCTCTTCGGAGCGTGAACGGTTCCGGTGACCGCTCCGATGATCCCCTCCGCCGTAGTGCGCGTCCGCAGCTTCTGCCACCCGCGCTCTCCGGGCCGGTACCGGGAGCCCGGATCCTTGATCATGACGCCCTCGACGCCAACCGTGCCCCAGGCCGGGTCCAGCCAGGACAACGCGGTCTCCCGGTCTGAGGTCTGCGGGCACAGGGCCCAGGGGGCGGCCAGCCGGCGCGAGGTGAAGAGGTCCTCGAGCGCAGCCCTGCGCCGGTGAAGGGGTTCGCCCAGGAGGACGGTTCCGGCGACTTCCAGGAGGTCGAAGACGATCAAGTGGGCGGGCTCCTGGCGGGCGGCGTGCTCCGCGGTGGCTCCCCGGCGGCGGGCTCGCCGCTGAAGGGCGGAGAAATCGAGCCCGTGCTCGCTCCACACCACCAGCTCCGCGTCCAGGACCGCCTCCACACCCAGGGCGGCCGCGGCCCGGACGACCTCCGGGAACGCCGGCCCGAGGTCCGCGCCACGCCGGGACTGGATGTAGGGCGTCGGGCGGGCGAAGACGAGGGCTCGGTAACCGTCCGCCTTCTGTTCGAACAGCGGCGGCCTTGATCCGGCGCGCGGCAGCGCGGTCACGGAGCGGGCCAGCATGGGCTCGACGGGCGGCGAGAGGTGCACCCTCCACTCCTACGCGATCCGCCCCCCGCCCGCCCTTCGGCCGGCGGCCGGGACTCGGTGCCGATACGGCCGGATGCGCCTGCTGCTGGCTCAGGCGTGGCTGAGGATGACCAGCAGCGCGGTGCCCTCGGCAAGCACCTGGACGGTGAGCGCCGCCTGCCGCATCCGTACGGCCGGCGCGGCCAGTGCGACAAGCAGCGCCACCGTGCCGACGCCCGCACTCCCCTCGAACACCCAGCTGGGCAGGCCGGGGGTGCACTGCTCGCCGTAGGTCACGCACCGGGAGGCCTGCTCCGAGGCCAGCGTCAGGATCCCGGTCACCATGGCCGCCGGCACGAACAGGAGTGCGGCCAGGGCGGCCCACAGTCGTGTGCGCTCCCTCGGGGCCGGAGACTGCACAAGGGGAGCGGAAGCGGGTGCGGAGGCGTTCATGCCCCCATCCAAGGTGGGCGGTCGGCGCCGCACAGCCGATCGGCTACTCAGATCTCGGGCGTCACGTACTCAGACATGCGGTCCTGCCCCTTCTGTACACCTCCCTCGCGACCCTGGATGGCCGAACAATGATGTCCGGAACTCGCATGTTCGAATTAATGTTCGATACAGTCGAGAGTGGCTGGATCGGTTGGTACGGGTTTGGGGGTATCTGGGCGGAGGGTGTCATGCGAGGAGGCGTCCCACACCTACACGTCAGCAGTGGGTTTTCGGCCCGCTACGGCGCCTCGCACCCGCGCGACATCATCGCCCGAGCCGCCGAACGCGCGATCGGGACGGTGGCGTTGACCGACCGCGACATGGTCACCGGAACGGTGCGCTTCGCGAAGGCCGCCGCGGCCGCCGGAGTGAAGCCTGTATTCGGCGTCGATCTCGGCGTCGCCGCCCATGTCCCACCGGCCGAGGTACGCCACCGGGCCCCAGTACGCGGCGGCGCCCATGTTGCGGAGGCTTCCTTCCGGGCCACGTTCCTGGCCCAGGATGCGAGCGGGTGGGCGCGGCTGTGCCGGATGGTGTCCTGCGCGCACGCCGAAGCCTTCCCCGCAGGCAGGCCGCCGACAGCGTCGTGGGAGATGCTCGCCCAGCACGCCGGCGATGGCCTGACGGTGCTGCTCGGTCCCGCATCGGAGCCCCTGCGGGCCCTCGCCGCCGGCCGCCCGGACGTCGCCGAACGACTCCTCGCCCCATGGCGGCAGGTCGCCGGCGACGGACTGCGGCTGGAGATCGTGTGCTGGGGCCTGTCCGGCACCGGCCCGGGCTCTGTCCGCCTCGCCGCGCACACCCTGACGCTCGCCGACCGCCTTGCCATTCCGGCCGTTCTGACCAACGCCGTCCGCTACGCCGACCAGGACCAGCACAGGATCGCGGACGTGCTGGACGCGGCCCGGCTGCTGCGGCCCATCGACCGGCGGCGCCTGGACTGCGGTGAGCGCTGGCTCAAGGACGGGCCCGCGATGACCGAGATCGCCGGGCGGGTGGCGGCCGCCGCCGGGGCGGACCGACGCCGCGCCGAGCGGCTGATCGCCGATACCGCCCTGGTCGCGGACGCGTGCGACGTCGACCCGGCCCGGGACCTGGGGCTCGGGGTGCCGCACTTCCCCGAGCCCTCCGTGGTCGGCGCCGAGCCGGGGCCTGACGGGGCCATGCGGCTGCTGCGGCAGCGGTGCGAGAGCGGCATGGTCGCCCGCAGCCTCGACATCGACCAGCGCGCGATGGACCAGCTCGACTACGAGCTCGGCATCATCGGCCGCCTGCACTTCGAGCCGTACTTCCTTGCCGTGGCCCAAGTCGTCGCCGATGTGCGGGACATGGGCATCCGGGTCGCAGCCCGCGGCTCCGGCGCCGGCTCCATGGTCAACCACAGCCTGTTCGTCGCCACCGCGAACCCGCTGGAACACGGGCTGCTCTTCGAACGCTTCCTGTCCGAGCGGCGGACGTCGCTGCCGGACATCGACGTCGACGTCGAGTCCGCGCGCCGCCTGGAGGTCTACGACCGGATCATCGACCGCTTCGGACGGCAGAGGGTCGCGGTCACGGGCATGCCCGAGACCTACCGCGCCCGGCACGCCCTCCGGGATGCCGGCCTCGCGCTCGGGCTGGCGCCGGCCACCGTGGACCGGATCGCGAAGTCCTTCCCGCACATCCGCGCCTGCGACATCCGCTCGGCCCTAACCGAGCTCCCCGAGCTGCGGCAACTCGCTGCTGAGGCGGAGCAGTTCGGGCCGCTATGGGAGCTCGCCGAAGGACTGGACGCTCTGCCGCGCGGAATCGCCATGCACCCGTGCGGGGTGATCCTCTCCAACGTGAGCCTCCTGGACCGGCTGCCGGTGCAGCCCACGCCGGGCGGCGAGTACCCGATGCTCCAGGCGGACAAAGAGGACGTGGAGGACATGGGCCTGCTCAAGCTGGACGTCCTGGGGGTCCGGATGCAGTCCGCCATGGCTCACGCGGTGAAGGAGATCCGCCGCACGACCGGCCGGGCGATCGACCTCGACAACGCCGACCACGTCCCGCTCGACGACCGGTTCGCTTTCGCGCTCATCCAGAACTCCGACACGGTCGGGATGTTCCAGCTCGAGTCGCCCGGCCAGCAAGATCTGGTCGGCCGGCTCCAGCCCCGCGGCCCGCAGGACGTGATCGCGGACATCTCCCTGTTCCGCCCGGGTCCGGTCCAGGGCGGCATGCCCGCCCTCTTCATCGCCGCCCGCCACGGCGCCGCACCCGTCTACCCGCACCCCGACCTGGAACCGGTCCTGCGCGATACGTACGGGGTGACGATCTGGCACGAACAAATAATCGACATCCTGGCGGTCATGACCGGCTGCGACCGCGCGCTGGCCGAAGTCGCCCGCCGCGCCCTCAGCGACGAGCAGCGCCTGGCGAGGGTCGAGGCTTGGTTCCGGCAGCTCGCCGGGGCCCGCGGCTACAGCCCGACCGTGCTGGACAACGTCTGGGAGATCGTCTCGTCGTTCGGGGCATACGGATTTTGCCGGGCCCACGCGGTGGCGTTCGCCGTACCGGCGCTGCAGTCCGCGTGGCTCAAGGCCCATCACCCCGCCGCGCTCTACGCCGGGCTGCTCGAGCACGACCCGGGCATGTGGCCGGCCCGGGTGATCGTCGCCGACGCCCGCCGCCATGACGTTCCCGTCCTGCCCGTCGACATCAACCTGTCGCAGCCGCAGTACACGGTCGAGCAGACCGCATCCGGCTGGGGCGTGCGGATCTCCCTCGCCTCCGTGCACGGCATCTCGGACGACGAGGTCACGAGAATCGCCGAGGGCCAGCCCTTCACCTCCCTGCAGGACCTCTACGCCCGTGCTCACCCCAAGCTCCCGACGGTCGAGCGGCTCATCCGCATCGGCGCCCTCGACCCGCTCAAGGGGGAGGCGTCGCGGCGGGACCTGCTGCTGCAGGCGACCGAGCTCCACCGCCAGACCCGCAGCCGGCCGGGCGTCGGCCAGCTGCAGCTGGACACCCCGCTCGATGCCGCCGGCCCGTCCGGGCTGCGGGAGATGACCGCCCGCGAGCGGCTGGAGGCGGAGCTCGGCGTCCTGAAGATCGACGTCTCCCGGCACCTGATGGAGGACCACCACCGGCTGCTGCGCGAGATCGGCGCCACCGACGCCAAGCACCTGCGCGCCATGCATCCCGGACAGCGCGTCCTTGTCGCCGGCGTCCGAGCATCCACCCAGACTCCGCCGATCGCGTCCGGGAGGCGCATCATCTTCGTCACCCTCGAAGACGGCTCCGGCCTCGTCGACCTCGCCTTCTTCGAGGACTCCCACGAACGGTGCGCGCACACGATCTTCCACCACGGCCTACTCCTGGTCAGGGGCAAGATCGAAGCCCGCGGACCGAGGCGCACCGTGGTCGGCGAGATGGCCTGGGATCTTGACGAGCTCGCCGCCGCCCGCGCCACCCACGGGCCGCAAGCCGTCCTTGAGCTCCTGGGCCAGGCCCCCGCGCCCACCCCCGCACAGGCCAGCCCGTCGCGGACGATCCCCGTCGGCACCGCGGGCGCTCTCATGCACCCCTGGAGCGATCTTCAGCCCGCCGGAAGCCGATCAGCCGACCTCACCCGCTTCGGGCACAAGAGCCAAGGGAGCGCCGGATGACCCCTGCCAGGAACCCGCGGCCGCGCGCGATTCTGCGGATCCACTTCCATCCCGTGGAGCGCAACGACGAGCTGTACGGACACCTGCTCACCGTGCTGGACGGCATCAGCCCCCGCATCGAGCCGCTGCCCGCCGACTGGTCCGCATACGTCGACCTCACCGGCGCCCTCACCTTCTGGGACCGCGATGTCGAAGGCCTCATCGCCGTGCTCCGCCTGCGCCTGCTCGCGCTCCACGGCGTCCAGAGCTCGGCCGGCGCCGGTCCCACGCGCGGTATCGCGGCGATGGCCGCGGACGCCACCCCGCCCGGCGCCGCCACGGTGGTCGTCGACGACCCGTACGAGATTGCTGCGTTCCTCCGCCCGAAGCCGGCCGCCGCCCTGCCCGGCATCGGCCCCAAGACGGCCCGCACCCTCGCCCGCTACGGCATCACCACCGTCGGCGACATCGCCGACACCCCGCTCACCACGCTCCAGCGAATCCTCGGCACCGGACCGGCCCGGCAAGCCCACGACTTCGCCCACGGCCGCGACGAGCGCCCCGTCGTCCCGGGCGCCGCCCCCAAGACCATGAGCGCCGGACACCGGTTCGACGGCGACGAGCTCGACCCTGACCGGCACCACCGCACGGTCCTCGGCCTGGTCCAGGAGCTCGGCGCCCGGCTGCGCACGGCCGGCGAGATCACCCAGGCCCTCACGCTCACCGTCACCTACGCCGACCGCACCCAGACCACCCGCACCCGCAGCCTCACCGAGCCGACTGCCCACACCCCCGCCCTGGCGGCCGCCGCCCGCGACCTCCTCGCCGGCCTCGGTCTCCAACGCGCCCGGGTCCGCGCGCTCGCCCTACGAGCGGAACGCCTTCGCCCCGCCGAGTACGCCGTCCACCAGCTCACGCTCGACGATCGCGACGAGAAACTTCTCCGCCTTGAGGCTGCCCTCGACAGGGCGCGCCGTCGCTACGGTCCCGGCATCGCAGGGGCGGCATCGACCTTCGGGTGACTCCGGCTCCGAGTCCCCACCTCAGGGCCGCAGACAAGGTCCGGTCTCAGCACCCGTACCGGTCGAGGACCTCACGGGTTGCCTGGTCCAGCGGCCCAAGCGGGTGGGTGCCGCCGTCCTCGGCCGGCCCCAGGCGCAGCGTCGTCTCTCCGCTGATGGGGGTGACGACGAGTACGCCGCCGTCCGCCGTGGCCTGGACTGCATCGTGCCGGTAGGGGGAGGCCGCGAGGCAGCCGTTCGCGTACTCCCGCTCGTAGCGTTCGTACGGGCCGGCGAAGTAGTAGCTCGCGACGGGCCCCTGCCCCTGCCACACGACGAGGGCGATCAGGCCCGCTGCGATGCCGGGCACCGCTGCGCCGAAGCCGGGCCCCTTGATCAGTTTCGGTCCGTACCGGATGACGAGCCCGATGCCCGTGCAGGCGATGAGGCCAGCTGCCATGAACAGCAACAGGGCGTGGGACAGCAGGTCGGCCTCCTTCCCGAAGGTCAGCGGCAACCCCGTGCATGCGAGCACCAGCCAGCCCAGTCCGGCCAGGGTCACACCCTGGTAGACGTTCAGCTTCGCCGGCCACTTCGCCCGGTCTGGCACCAGCTGCCGCTCGCGTCCCACCCAGCGCCCGGCGCCGCGCAGCCGCCCCGGCTGCGGTGGGACGCCTGCGGCCCGGTGCTCGACGAGGAGTGCAAGGACTGCGTCCCCGAAGGCAACGGCTCGGGTGTGCACCGCGAACCGGTCGCTCGACAACCGGGTGAACTCAGCCTCACGACCGGTCTGGATGCGCGTTCCGCTGCCCTGGGGGAAGGCACGGTTGATCGGGTGACCCGGGTCGGGGAAACCGGGAAGCGTGGGCGCCGACCGGCCCCCACCGCCGACCAGATCGGCCACTGCATGGCCCGTCCGCTCGGGGATGAAGGACTCGTACAGCCGGTCCACCTGCCGCTCGCCATGAAGGCTGGCCTGCAGGGCCTCGGCCTGCTCGAGGACCGCGGTGAGGAGAGGATCGGTCGGGGCGCTGCGCATCTTCTCCAGTGCGGCGTCCCGGGGAATGGCCCGCCACACTCCGCCGAGCCGGTCCACCGTCCGGGCCTTCCACGCATCGCGGAAGTACGGCCAGATGAGGGCGACCGGTAGCCGCCGGGGCGGACGCCGGTCGCTCAGGTGGGCACGCAGCAGCATGCCCGCGCTGCGGAGATAGTCGGTCTCGGCCGCATAGGAGATCGCGACGGCGGTCGTCCGCTCTGTGCTCGGAGCGTCGTCCACGCGCTGGGCGGCTGCTCGGGCGGCGTCACCCTTGGCGCTCAACTCGGCGATGGCCCGATGCCAGTGGCTGCTCACCGGCCGCCCCCTCTGTCCCCGGTCTGGTGTCGCCCTGAGGTTACCCGCACGGTCCGACACAGCAATCTCCCCGGCCAGGGCCACCGGCCGGGGAGGTCGTAACCGCAGGGGTCAGGCCGCCACTGCGTGACCGGAGTCAGCCTGCTGCTGGTGGCGGGACCAGTTCAGGTCGACGTGGGTGGCACCCTCGCGGACCAGGATGGGTCCGTGCGTCCTCTCCAGCCGGCGGTACTCGTTGCCGCCCGAGTTCGGGTTCTTGTAGCCGGCCCACTTGCCCAAGTCGGCTTGTGTCAAAGCCACACCCGCGGCCTGGTGGGCGACATAGATGCGCTCGGCCCGCTGGCGCTGGGACAGGTTCGGCGGCAGCACCGACAGGTCGATCTCGATACTCACCCGCTCTCGTGCATCCTCCTCTGCGTCCTCGTCCGGCGGGGTGTCGTGCTCCGGGTCCGGCTCGTCCTGGTCCAGGTCCGCATTCTCGTCGCCAGGCAGCAGCTCGTCCTCGTCAGCCTGCTTCGCGGGCTCGCCCACCTTGGAAGCCTCGACAGGGTCTGCCGCGCCCTCCCGCGACCCCGGCTCAGCCTCGCCCGGCTGGCCTTCGGGCGCACGCTTCGCGGCGAGGTCGCCGGATTCCGGCGCAGAACCCATGCCCTCGGGCTCCGGCTCCGGTTCGGTCATGGCCGCAGCTGCAGGCTCCGCCACCGGCTCCGGTTCGGGTGCCGCCGCTGCTGTAGGAGCTGCCGCCGGCTCGGGGGCCGGGCGCGGCTCAGGCACTGCGGCGGGCGCCGGGGCCGCGGTCGCCGGTGCCGCCGGTGCGGGTTCGTGCGGTACGGCACCGGGTTCGATGGCCGCGGCCGCCGGCGGTGCCGGCGCGGCCACCGCTGTGGGCGCAGGCTCCTCGGCCTTCTGGGCGGCAGGCTGCACGGGACCGGCGGTCAGGGCGTTCATGGGCGCCGTGGTGACGGCCGGGGGCGCGGCGGTCTCGGCCCGCTCCACGGTCACCTCTGCCGTGGCGGGCGCAGCCGCCGACGGGAGGGGGCGCTGGGAGCCGATCACGCGGACGTTGTCGACGGTCGCCAGGAGCTCGGCCCGCCACGCCTTCCACATCTTCACCGGCGCGCCGATCGGCCAGGGCAGCCACAGCAGCAGGCTGTAGTTGCGGTCGCGGTCGGCCTTGCGGCGCTTCTGCCGTCCCATGATCACTTGCTCGATCTTGAAGAGCAGCATCTCGAGCAGCACCGCGTACACCAGCGGGGGGACCATCGCGAGGAAGGCGGAACCGGCGCCCGCCTCGGGGGCGTGGAGGAGGTTCATCGCCGCTGACGCGGAGACGAACCCGAGCAGCAGGATCCGCGTGATCGCGCTGGAGCGCAGGGTCAGAGCCTCGAAGAAGCGGATCAGGCTGAGGCTGAGGGCGCCGGCGTCCAGGAGCAGCGCGAACCCTGTCGCGGCGTCCCAGTCGCCGCCGTTGTGGGCGTGGGCGTACTCGCGCTGCGCCCCGAAGGAAAGCCAGGCGGCGATGCCAGCGAGGACGAACATCATCAGGCAGCCGACGCCGAGCGCGATCACGGCGAGGCGGCGCTGCCAGGCGTTGCGGCGCTGGAGGGCGAGCTGGGTGCGCTCCTCGGCGGTGGCGTTCTGCTCGGCGGCTCTGCGTCGGTTGCCGAACACCATGGCGACGGTGGCCGCGGCGCCGATTCCGGCCACGGCGAGGCCGGCGGGCAGCGCCCACTGGACGGTGGTCATCGCTGTCCTCCTTCCCTGGTGTGGCCCGCCGCGGTGGTGGGCCCGGCGGGCGGGACGGCGGCGTTCTGCCGGCGGCGGCTCATGTGCGCGGTCTCCTTCGTCGGACGGACGGCCGAAAGGGCCCCTCGCTCTCTACAGGTGTGATCGAGCGGTGCGGTGTGACACCGGAGGTCGGTGAATCTGAGACGCGTCATGAGGCCGCGGACCCCAAAGTGGGCTGGATCCTCTCGCCCTTGAGGAGCGTGCGCAGCAGGCCCACGGTCTCGGGCGAGGAGTCGACGCCTTCCTCGGCGTTGATTCGGGCCAACTGGGCGGCGGCGCGCTCCAGGCCCTCCCGGTCGCCCATCTCGTGGCAGATCGTGAAGAGGTCCCGGTAGAGCAGCTCGCTCTGGGAGTCGACGAGCATGCCCTTGGTGACGGCCTGGGCTGCCGCCCGGTAGTCGCGGATCTGGCGGCGGCGTTCAGCGAGTTCGTGGGCGACGTCGACGATCGCGCTGATCATCTCCTGGATGTCGGCTTCCGCCCAGCAGTACTTGGAGGGGTCGACATCCGCGAAGGGGCGGCCGCGTACGAGGGCCAGGGCGTGGGCGAGGGCGACGTCGGCGTCCTGCCCGTCGTGGTGCATGCCCTGCTGGTACAGCTCCTTGAAGCGGTCCCAGTCCGAGGTGACGGCGGGGCCGAGCCGGTAGACGCCTTCGGTGACCGCGGGAAGGTAGGCGCCCCGGGGGTCGTCGGCGGGAAGGTGGGGGTTGGGGCCGAGCCAGGAACGCAGCCGCGAGATCGCGGTGTTGCGGGTGCTGGAGGTCTTTCGCAGCCCGGGCCAGATCGCGTTGTCGAGGTCCTGGCGGCCCAGGCCCGGGTGCAGCACGAGCCAGGCGGCGATCTCCAGAAGGTGGTTGTGCCGGTTGCTGCCCACTCGGCCCTGCGCGCCGGCCAGTTTCACCGGGCCGAGGACCTGGACCTGGGGGCCTGCGGGCTCGGCCGGCGGGGTGGCCAGCGCGGCCAGGACGGTGGAGGTCGCGGCGCTGGGGCGGGGGATGATCCGTGCTTCGGTCGCTGTCGAGGCTGTCGTGGTCTCGCCGAGCGCGGCCGCGGTCAGGCCGGACTCGTCCTCGTCGTCGGCCAGGGCTGAGTCCGCTTCCTGCGGCTCCTCCTCGTCCGGGCCGTCGCCGAGCGCGGCGGCGGACAGTCCGGAGTCGGCTTCCTCCTCGTCGGGCGACGACGGGGAGTCGTCCTCCTGCTCGCCGAGTACTTCGTCGAGGACCTTTTCGAAGTCCTGCTCCGGCTCGGCGGTGTCCCACACCTCGGCACCCAGCGCGGACGCTTCCTCGGGGTCGCCGTCCTCAGCAGGCTCGCCGTCCTCCCAGTCGGTGGGCTCACCGGCGGCGTTGCTGTCGGTGTGCTCGTCGGGCTGGTCGTCGGGGGCGGGGGAGCCCGCGACTGCGGGGGACAGGGCGCTGCCGTCCTCCTCTTCCTCCCAGCTGTCGCCGTTTCCGCTCTGGGCGTCGTCGTCGATCAGGGCGGGGGAGAAGGCGGTGAAGGCCGGCAGAGCGGTCGCCAGGCCGCTGCCCTGCGTGGCGACCGTGGTGGTCATTGCAGGGGCGGCGGTGGTCTCCGGAGCGAGCGCGGAGTCCTCGCTGACCGGAACGGTGGGGCGGGGGCCGTTCGTGTCGGCCGACCCGGTGTGCCCCGTCCACGCCGGCGGGGGGACGTCGTCGGTGCGGCTGGAGGTGGCGATCAGCTGGACGAGCCGGTCGTAGGAGTCGTCGTCCAGGTGCTGGAGCTTTACCGCCAGGTTCAGGTCTGGCAGTTCGACGGTGGTGCCGGGCTGGGCGGGCAGCGTCCAGGCGCCGGGCAGGTCGAGTTCGCCGCCCGCGGCGGTGACGACCGCGACCGAGGTGCGGGGCCGGGAGGCGAGGAGGTCCTCGAGCTCGGCGACCGCCGGCCCGGTGGGCGGGGCGGTGGCGATGAGGATGCGGGGGATCCACGTGTCGCCGCCGTCCTCGCCGAGCCGGGCGGCCCACAGGTGGTCGTGGCCGCCGTCGGTGAGGGCCTGGCGCTGGAAAGCGTCGTGCGCCTGGAGTTCGGTGGCGGCCGGGCCGATGTCTGCGTGGTGCTCGATCTGGTCGGGGTAGAGGTGGTGCAGGTCGCTGCCGGCGCCGGCGAGGACGATCTGCGTGTCGGGCGCCAGCTTGGAGGAGGCGAGTTCAACGGCGAGGGCGAGCATGACCGCGCGGACGTCGGCCGGACTGCCGGCCAGGCGCAGCAGGCCGATGCTCTCCAGGTTGACCAGGACCGCGTCGCCGTCCTCGGTCTCGCCGAGGCTCACCAGGGCCGGGTAGGGCGCGGTGATGTCGGCGGCCTCGTCTTCGTCGAGGAGGTGCGCGCCCCGGGTGGGGCACGACCACACGGTCGGGTTGTCCTCGTGCTCGGAGAACGGTTCCAGCGGCGGGGTGGCGGCGGCCAGGTGGAGCTCGACTCCGCGCGCGGTGATGCGCATCGCTTCGACTTCCGGCAGGGGCCGGCCGGCTTGGCGGCAGTTGGCAGCCAGGGTGCGCAGGGCGCGGTCGGCGAGCACGGTGCCGGTGATGTCGGACGCGACGCGGAGCTGCTTTTCGAAGTCCGCGGTGGCACCGGAGGGCATGGGGATGCGCCGCTTGGGGCGCCGGCGGCGCTGCTGGCGCGCGCGACGGGTCGCGATGACTGCGAGGACGGCCGCGGCCAGGATGCTTCCCGCCGCGGCGATCGTCTGCACGCTCTGGTCCCCGCTGTCGGAGCCGTCCTCGGTGTCGTGGTCCTGGGGTGCCTGGGTGGGCGTGCCGTGCTGTTCGCGATCGGGCGCGGGGGTGTGCGCGGAGGGCTGCTGGGTGGGGGTCTCCGGCCGGGCGGTCGGCTGCTCACCGTCCTGGGCGTCCTTGTCCGTGCCCTGGCCGGGGGTCTGGGCCGTCTCGCCCTTCTCCCCGTTCTCGGCGCCCGGGCCCGGCTTGTCCTGGGCGGGCGGCTGCGTCTGGTCAGAGCCAGGTTGGTCTTCGGCCTTGCCCTGGTCGGTGGGCTGCTCGCGCGGCGGCTGGGCCTCGTGCGGCTTTGAGTCGCTTTGGTCGCTGCCGGCCGCGGCGGGGATCTGCAGTTTCCAGCCGGGGTAGATCTCGTCGGGGTCGCCGAGGGTGCGCCCATCGGCCTGCTTCACGCCCTTGTTCGCTTCGACGATCCGGGGATAGTCGTCGGCGTCGCCGAGCTCGTCCTCGGCGATGCCGGTCAGCGTTTCGCCGGCGCGGACGGTGTGGGTCTCGGCCGCGGCCTTGGAGCCGGCGGTCTGCGGACGGACTCCGCCGTGATCGGCGACGGGTGCGGCGTCGGCGGGAAGGCGCAGGGTCCAGCCGGGCTGCAGGACGGTGGTGTCGGCGGTGACGAGCGAGCCGTCTGCCTGGCGTACGCCCTCGTTGGCGTCGACGATCCGGTGCCACTCGATTCCGGCACCCAGGCGCTTCTCCGCGATGTCCCAGAGCGTGTCGCCGTCCTGGACGTGGTGGACGGGGCCGTCCCAGGCCGCGGAAGAAGAGGACGCAGCCTTGGTTGCGGTGGCCGCTGTGGAGTGGGCGTCGGCGGTGACGCTGGCTGTGGCAACGGTGGCGGGGGCGGCGCTGGCGGGAGTTGCCATCGCGGTGCCCGCCGGCAGCAGGACGAGGATGCCGCCGACGAGCGCGCCAGCGAGCTGCTGGGATCCGCCCAGCATGCGGATCCGGGGCGCCCGGACGTGGCGCAGCGCGGCGCCCGTCTCCAGGACGACCGAGGCCACGAAGCTGAGCCAGCCGTACCAGCCGATGAGGGTGATGGCGCCCAGGAACAGCTGGCCGGAGTCGGGACTGGTGAGCGCGGCGGTGATCTCGTCGAAGCCGGGGACGTGGTCGGGCAGGACTCCGATGCCGAGCAGAACGGCGGGCACGCCCACCAGGAGCGCGACCAGGGCCACCAGGGCGACGAGCGCACGGACCAGGGTGGCGGCGGTACTGCGGTTTCTCATGATCGTCACCCCTTGTAGACGAGGTTGGCGCTGCCGTGGCCGGTGACGGACCCGCTGGCCCCGGCGAGGAACACGGCGCTGTACGACTCGGTCACGGTCACCTCCAGGGATCCGCCGTCCTCGCTCACGCTCACCGTGCCGCTGACCCCTGCGTGGCTGAGGTAGGTCCGTGCCGCGGCGACGGCCGCGTTGCGGTCGACGGTGATGCCGTCGCCGGAGATCGCCTTGCTCGCATCGACGGCCTGGCCACCGGCTCGCGCTGCCTCGGCGGCAACGCCCTCGGCGTGGGTGAGCGCTCGCAGTTTGCCGGCGCCGTCGTAGACGAGCGCGGCCACGGCGAAGAGCGCCACGATGGTCACGAGGGCGAACACGCTCATCGCGCCCCGGTCATTGCGCAGGGCGCGACGGATCCGGTGGGTGAGGGCGAAGCGGGCGGGTGGCATGCGGTGGTCCTGTCAGCCGCGCTGGCGGTAGGAGTCGATTGACGAGGTAAAGCTGCTGGTCAGAGTCTTGGATCCGGGCAGTCCGGGCAATCCGATATCCGAGAGCCGCACCACGCAGGTCACCGTGGCGGTGGTCGAGGCGGGCTCACCGATCTGCGCGGAGAACCCGCCGGTAGAGACGGATATGGAGGTGGACGTGCACTGCAGTCCTTGCTGGTCCAGCACGCTGCGCGCCATTTGTGATCCGGCGGAGCTGGCGGCACCGCCGGTGCGTTCCAGTGAGGCTGCGCGCGCTGCGTTGCGAGCCGCGGTGTCGACGGCGTTGCCGGCGGACCCGATCCGGCCGAACGCGATGACCAGCAGCAGCACCAGAATGAGGACGGGAAACAGGATGACCGCTTCCAGCGACAGGGCGCCGCGGTCGTCGCGGAGTCTTTCGGCGATGCTCACCGGGCCTCCGTGATGCGCTCGGCGGCCGCGTCGGCATGCTGGTCGATCTTCAGCTTCAGGCCGGGGATCATCGTGTCGACGTAGCCGGTGACACGGATGGTCACCGTCGCTCCCTTGCTCCCGCTTACCGACGTGCCGGAGATGGTGCCGCCGGCCCTGGAGAGGAACTCCCGGGCCTCGGCAGTGCCGGTCCCTGCAGACGCTCCTCGTACGCGGGCGGACTCAACCCCCAGCTGTGCGGCGGACATCGCCACGTTGCGCGCGTGCCACCACAGGCCGACGTGCACGACCGTCAGGATGATCAGCAGTACGGCTGGGAAGACGATGAGCATCTCCAGGGACACGGCTCCGCGGTCCCGCGCGTCGCGCTCGGCGAGCGCGCGGGACCAACGGCGAAGAGCCCGGCGAAGTCGGATCACTTGATCTCTTTCGACTTCTCGTTGACCTTGGTGAGGATGACGCCGGCGGCGATCGCGGCGACGACGACGAGGCCCGCGACGATCATCATCGTCTCGATCGAGATTGAGCCTCGGTCGTCGCGGAGGTTGCGCAGCCGCTCGATCCGGGCGCTGAAGAAGGTCTTCAGGAAGATGAGGTTGGGGTCGTTGCCCATCGTGGATTTCCTTGTCTCTTTTGGGAGTTAGCTGGCCATGATCCGCGCGATCGCGGGATAGCCGATGTATACGGTCATGATCAGGACGAGCATCGCGACAGGCATCACCATTTTTTCGGAGGCCATGTTGGCCTGGGCTTTCGCCGTGGTGACCAGGGCGCCGGAGAGCGACTTGGCCTGCGCGCCGAGGGTGTCGCCGACGGCCGCGCCTTCCTCACCGGCGATCGCGATGATGTCGGCCGGCGCTCCGAGTTCAGGGACGTCGAGTTCGAGCGAGAGCCGCTTGAGGCCCTCCCACGGGCTGATGCCTTCGAGCTCAGCGCGGGTGATGGTGTCCCGGATCTTCGCGAAGACCCAGCCTTCGCCGACGTCTGCGGCCCGTTTCAGGGCCTGGGTGGGGGCGGCGTCAGCGGCGCGTTCGAGCTGGACGAGCCGCAGGTATGCCTTGACGGCGTACCGGAAGTCGTCCTTGGCTTCCACGGCCTGCTGCTTGAGCTGCAGGTCCGGCAGGAGCCAGAAGACGATCGCGAGGCCGAGGCCCGCCATCGCCGGGATCGCCACGGGGAAGGGGTAGCCGGCCAGGTTGGCCAGGCCCACCGCCAGCACAGGCAGCAGCAGTCCGTACAGCGCGAGGCCGATCTTGCGCCCGAGGTGCGCGGCGGGGGACCGGCCGACGAGCTCCAGCTGCTGGCGGGGCAGGCGCAGGGTGCCTTCGCCGACGGTGCGCAGCAGGAAGGCACCGGCCTTCTCCATGAGGGAGTTGGGCTGGCTGTCTCGGTTGCGGTCGAGGTTCTCGAGCCGGGTGGCATCCATGCGGGACAGAACGTCGCCGAGGTCGGGCCGACCGGGCAGGATGCCGCGGGCGGCGATGACCAGGCCGAGGCCGGTGACGGCGCCGCCGACGATGGCATAGGGGGAGAAGATCACGGCGTCTCCTTGGCGATCTGGCCGCCGGAGCGGTCGGCCGGCGACAGGAACCGGGGCGCGGGTTCGAGGATCGCCATGCGTCGCATCCAGATCTTGACCAGGACGAAGGCGACGGCGACGAAGGCCAGGACGAGATGCCCGGCAAAGGTGTCGTAGGGCTCGACGTAGGCGCCGGAGAACGCGGTGACTCCGAAGATCGCCAGGCAGAAGATGGTCACCCAGCGGTCGTTGGTGCGGGGCTTTTGCCGGTCGGCCTCGACCTCACGCCGTGAGAGCACTTCATGCTGGAGGGCTTCGGCAAGTTCACGAAGAGCCTTGCTCAGCCCGCTGCCTCGGTCCTCGACGTGCAGGATCAGCAGAGCGGCGACCTCGTCGACCATTGCGTCGTTCAGCTCGTCGGCGAAGGCCCGGTAGGCGTCCTGGGGCACCCATCCAGCCTGCTGGCGTGAGACGAGGAGGCGGACCTCCTCCCGGATGGCGCCCGGGACGGTCTCCAGGCTGCGCTGGATAGTGGCCTCCAGACTGACGCCGACGGTGTGGATGTCGGACATGCGCCGCACCCATTCCTCGATCGCCTCCAGCTTGTCGATCTGCGACTTGCCGGAGCCGGAGGTGTTCAGCAGCCAGGGCAGGCCGATGACGACGGCGACGGTGACCAGGCCGCCCATCAGCCAGCCGGTGAACAGCCACACGCCGAGGCCCGCCACGGCAGAGCCGGCCAGGCGTGTCTGGCCCCGGGCCCACCAGGAGGTCGGCGTACGGGCGTCCTTGACGAAAACGGCCCGGATCTTGCGCTCAAGGCGGCTGCGGCGGCGCACCGTCGTCGACGGTGCCCAGCCGACGCCACCGGCGACCGCCAGAGCGAGTCCGCCGACGGCGGCGAGACCGCCGAGCGCGGCGAGCAGGGAGTTGAGGGTGAGCGTCACAGCGGCATCACCGATTCCAGCGGCGCGCCCCAGCTGCCCCACGGTCGCTGCATGACGGTGCGGTCCAGCCCGGCCCGGACGAGGTCTTCCAGGTTGCTTTGGGAGATGTTCCCGTGGGGCACGGCCCTCGGCTCCCGGCGCCCGTCCTGCTCGCGGGGAGCGAAGACCATCTGGTGGGAGGGGCGACCGCCCTCGCCGATGCCGGTGATCTCCATGACGTGGCTGACGAATCGGTGCTTACGTCCCGGCTTGCCGCGCTGGTCGACGAGCTCGGTCTCGTCGACCAGCCGTACGTAGACGACGAAGTCGACGGCTTGGGCGATGAGCCGGTAGGCCAGCGCTTCGGTCATTCCGATGCCGGCCTCCAGACACAAGGTGGCCAGGCGCTCGATCGACAGCTGGGGGCTGCGGGCGTGCAGGGTGGCCATCGACCCGCCCTCGCCCTCGTTCATCGCGTGCAGCATCGGCACGACCTCTTTGGAGCGGACCTCGCCGACGATCACGCGCCGCAGCGACATACGCAGGAGCTGCGGGAAGAGGTCGGACAGGGACAGCTCGCCCTGGAGCTTGCCGTCGGCCCCGCGCTCACCGTTGGACTCGCGCCCTTCGTAGGCGACGACCTCTGGACCCTCGGGGTCCTCGTGGAGATGGAGCTCGTACTCCGACTCCAGCGTGCCCACGCGCTCGGTGCTCGGGATTTCCCGGGCCATGGCGCGCAGCAGGGACGTTTTTCCCACGCCCTGGGAGCCGACCACGATGATGTTCTTGCGGCCCTTGACCGCGGCGGTCAGGAAGTGCGCGAGCGAGGCGTCGATCGTGCCCCAGCGCACCATGTCGTTCAGGCCCTGGCCGCGGGTGCGGTGGCGGCGGATGACGATGCTCGGCCGCGGCGTGACGTACGCAGACGCCGCCAGACGCGATCCGTCGGCCAGACGGAGGTTCAGGTTCGGCGTGGCCGGCGTCAGCGCCCGCTCGCCCTGACCCTGCATGCGCGCCAGGTGGTTGATGAGGTTGATCAGGTCGCGGTCGGTCTTCGCGATCGGGTCCCAGGTGCGTGTCGGACGGTCGGCGTAGTCGACGCGCACCTTGTCGCCGTAGATGATGATGTTCTCGACGTGCGGGTCGTCCAGGAGAGGCTGGAGACGGCCGGCGCGGAACAACTCGTCGAAGACCGCCTCGCGTACTGCACGCTCCTGCTGGGGCGTCAGATCCGATCCGCTGGCCGCGTACTTCGTCGCCCATTCCGAGACGACCTGCCTGATGATCGACTGTCCGCGCTGCCGGCGGTCCTGCTCGGTCATGGACGCGTCGGCACCGGCGGCCTCGCCGATCTTCATGCTGGCCTGTGAACGCAGCTCGGCGAGAACCTCGTGACCGACCGGGAGCGCGGCCGGGACCGCGGTGTCGGGAACCCGGACGAGGCCCTGAGGGAGGCCGGCCGGAGACGCCTGCGCGGGCACGGGCCGGAGAACCGGCGCGTCCTGCGTGGTGCTCTCCTGGAGCGCCTGGGCGAAGAGGGCGGTGTAGTCGTGGGCCGTGGTCTCCGGCCTGGTGTCGGTCATGATGCCCTCCCGGTGACCGCCTGCATTCCGGCCGGTTGCAGCTGCACGCGCCGCTTGGTCACCAGCTCATTGATCGTTTGGTGGGCTGTGCGCGCGGACCGCAGAAGGGTGCGCGGCATTTTCTTGTAGGCCCCGTGAGTGAAGACGTCGGCGCTGTCGGGGTCCCACGCGAGCATGCCGACCACCGGTGCCATCAAGTGCTGCTGTACCTGGCTCGAGTTGAAGGAACCCTCCTCGATCAGCAGCAGCCCGAGTGCGTCGGAGCCCGTGCCGTGGTGCGCGAGTTCCTCCCTCAGGACCCGCACGGCGGGCGCGGCAGCCGCGATCGAGGCCTGGGTGGTGCGGACGACCATGAGGACGGCGTCGGCGCGGTGCAGCAGCGGCGTCGGGTAGCGGGTGGTGGACAGCCGGGTCTCGGACTCGGTGAGGATGCGGCCCGCGTCGACGATCACGTCGTGGCCGGTCTGGTCCATCACGCCGAGCAGCCGGGAGATGGGTTCCCAAGTGCGGCTGAGTGATGCCGCCTGCGTGGGGTCCGTCAGTCCTGGCAGGAGCATCCGCTGGCCGGTGTTGTCGCGGTCCAGGCTGACGAAGTGCTGGGAGAACTCCCGCGCGAGGGTGCCCTGGCGGTCTGCGGCCGCCAGCCGGTGCAGTCCGGTGGCTGCGTTGCCTTCTCCGCCGAGGTAGCCGGCGCGGATCGTGCCGCCGGCGGGGTCGGCCTCGACCAGCAAGGAAGGCTTCGGTGAGGAGAGGGCGAGCGCGAGTGCCGAGCAGGTGACGCCGCTGGACTTTCCCGACACCAGTGCGATGACCGCCATCAGCTCGTCGCCTTCAGCACGATGGCAACGTTGCCGCCGGCAGCCCAGGCAGCAAGTGACGTGCTGTTCACCTCGGCCGCGGCAACGTCGACGACCACGGCGCCGTTGGCGTCGGGCGCGCCGACGCGGGACACGACGGCAGGAAGACTGTCCGGGGTGGAACCTGCCTTGGTGGAGGAGGCTGAGGCGCTGCCGTCCTGAGGGGTGTGGACGATGGTGACCGCATCGCCGGTGCGCAGCGTCTGGATGGGCAACTGGCCGGGCTTGGCGAGGATGCCCACCACGGACTTGCCCTTGGTCACACTGGATTCGGCGCTCACGGAGTCCTCAGTGACCAGCGCACCGCTCGGCAGGTCGGCTGCGGCCGGCTTGCCGATGATGTCGGATGCGCGGGAAGCGGGCAGCGAGCGCAGCTGGGTGTCGTGGGATATCTCGGTGGCCACCAGATCCGACGCCTTGATGTTCTCGCCCGCCGCAATGGGGTGCCGGGTGGCAACGACAGAGACCTTGTCGCCGGCCTCGTTGACCATCCACACCGACACCAGGGCGCCCACAGCGGCCAGCGCCAGGCCGGCGCCGACGACCACCGGACGTCGTCGGCGGCGCGGGGCGTCGTTGGTAATCGGCAGCAGCACAGGCGCGGAGCCCGGCTCGGACGGTGCCGTCGGCTGCTTGGTTCGCGGCATTGTGATGGTCTTCCTTGCGCTAGTTGACAACCTGCAGCTCGCCGACGCGCGCTGTGGTGTTGGACGTACGGATCTCGTCGGGCAGCGTCCCGCTTGCACCGTTCGACGCCTGCCAGGTGACTTCCCAGGAGCTGGTCGCGGTGATGGTGAACTTCCCGCCCGACTGGCCGGCGGAGACCTTGGTGTAGCGGTAGCCGCAGTCCGGCGAGGTCTTGTCCCCGAAGGTCTTGGAGTACTTCGTGCCCGCGGTCGTGCAGGTGACCGAGCCGCCGTCTCCCATGGAGTAGGTGATCTTGGTGACACGGGCCGTGGCCGTCACCGACAACCCCGGAACCGCAGCCGTCGCGCTGTTGGGACCCCAGGTGGTGTCGCTCTTGTTATTCCACAGCCAGACGGGCATGCCGACGAGACCAGGGGCGTCAGGACCCGGCGAGCTGCCGATGTTCGCGCCCAGCAGCGTCATCTTGTCCCGGGCCTGACGCGCCAGCACCTCGGGGTCGGGGAGAACAGTGGCGGGCGGCGTGGTCAGCCAGACGATGCCGCCGACGTCGTTGACGATGCAGTCCCTCACGTAGAAGGCGCCGGGACCCGAGGTGTCCGCCCCGTTCATGTCGGTGTGCCCCGGACCGGACGGCGGCTGGGGATCCGCGAGCTCGTAGAAGCAGCGGTCGGCCGGGTTGTACCCGGGCATGCAGGGGATCTCGGTGTCGTCGGTGAGCTTGCACATCCCGTTTCCGCCCCCGCCTCCCTCGCCCCCGCCGCCTCCTCCGCCGGTGCCGCCGCCTCCGCCCCCACCGGGCTTACCGGGCGTTCCGACGTCGACGCACACGTCCACGTCGGAGCAGTGGCCGGCGCCCCCCGCATACGCGAGGCCGGCCGGTATCAGGGCGGTCAGGACCGCAACGAGGCCCAGCACGCGGGCAGAACGGATCAGCAGCCCTTCGTGCGGTCGGCTGTGATCTTCGTGACGAGCCATGTGTCGCCCTCCAGCGTGGCTTGGGACGTGACGGGGTACTTCAGACGCTGCTCCGCGAGCTTGAGCTCCTTGCCGGAGTCCTTGTAGACGGGCTTCCAGCTGGTCGCGTCGAAGCAGTCGGTGACCGTTGCGGTCTTGCCCTTGGTGTCGACGGCGGTGACCTGAGGCTTCATCTCAGGACGGCCGGTGAACTTGATGCCCATCGACTCGTTGCGCAGGACCGACTTCTTGAGGTCGGTGGCGGCATCGCCCCTGGCGTACTTGGCCAGTTCCTCGGTGTGCAGATCTCCGTCCGCGGCCATCTTGATCTGGACCTCGCGCATGTTCGTGTACGCGGCGAGGACCTTGTCCTTCGCTGCCTGATCCGGATCGTTGGACGGCGTCGAGGAAGCGGTGGCGGAGGGCGAGGAAGCCGTCTTCTTGGGTGTGTCGGAGCCACAGCCGGCCAGAGCGCCGGCTGCGACGGTGCACATGAGGACAGCACCTGCGAGTCGCAGGACATGGGTGCGGTGGTGGGTGGTCGAAGCCATCGACAGATCCCCTTCAGGAGTCGGGTGCGGGCGCTGGCGCGCGCTCAGGGCGGACAAAACGCGGCGAGGTGAGTCCTCTACCGCGCTTCGCCGGCTCTGGAGGTGCACGCCAGGCCAGGACCCGGCGAGCCTACGGCCACGGCACAGGGCCATTGCCTGGCTCCCAGCCGCGGTGGGGGCATCGTGCCGTCGGTGAGCCACCGGTGACGAGGTGCCAGCGGGTGAAGAGGGCCGCTTCGCACCGAAGCCTGGATGGTCGACTCGGTCATCCACCCGGTTCCCGACCGGAGGTCGGCCGGTCGTATCAGTGATGCGGACCCATGTGGCACGAGTCCAGTTCGTAGATGTCGCAACGCGATTTCCCCCTCGCGGTCACGGACGTCGCGTCTCCCACAACGTGATCAGTCCGAGCCTGATTCTGGCCAGAAAGATCAGGTGCCGCCAGGCCCGGTTTTTTCCGGTAGCCGCACTTCCGGTATATGCCTCTGGCGCGGGCATTTGAAAAGGCTGTGGCCAGGACTTCAGGGCTTGATCAGCAGGGCCGGTCCCGATGCGCGCAGGGCGTTCCGGGCGGCCTCCTGGTCGGCCCCGGTGATGGCGTTAAGTCGACGTTCCACGAAGGGTGTGGAGGGGTGGTCCTTGCCGTAGACGGACTGCAGCAGCGCCAGGAGGCCCGTCCCGGTCCTGACAGCGTCGGGCGCGTTGGTGACGGTGAGCCAGGACGCGGCGGCGTTGCGGGCCTGCCGGCGGATCTGGCCGTGGGTGGCATCCAAAACCTGCTGCCAGGCCGCGGCGGTGTGCACCGAGACCTCGGTGGCCATGGCGGGCTGCTCGGCAAGCTGGGCGCAGAAGGCGACGAGTTCGAGGGCGTGGAGGGTGTAGTTGTGCAGGGGGCCGTGGCTCTCGGCGAGTTCCTCGCTGATGGTCCGAGCGGCCGTCAGGGCCTCCTCGCGCCGGCCGGCGCGGAGGGTGTGGCGGAGGTCCTTGATGCGGGGGGCGAGAAATTCGGGAACGGCGACGGGGAACTGCAAGACGATGGGGGCGGGGCTCATGAACTCTCCCTGGTGCGGAGCGGCTTCGAGCGGATGCCGCCGCCGGGGGGCCGGCGGCGGCATCCGGAATCGAGTCCAGCAACAGAGTGCTGCTCGACCGCGCACGTCAACGGGCGTGGGAGGGCCCTCGGTGCCTGGGTGGGCGCTCCCCCGTGCGTGCACGGCGCGCCGACGTCGGTAGTTGACCCCCCTGGGGAGCGGGGGTCAAGCCCCTGTGCTGCGCAAGCGGTTCGTATTTCAATGATCGGAACGAAGTGGGCTGCGCTGTTTCACCAGCCGGAATGGGCGAGGTGCGCCGCTGGAGCAGAGGTCAGGGCGCGAGCGGGCCGACCGAGGAGCGGTCCCAGGCGATGCGTGCCGCGTGGTCCATCAGCTCCAGCAGGTCCGGCGCGGTGGTGTCCTGCTCGAGGTGGCGGTATTCCGTACTGAGGGTGATCGCGAGCCGCTCGGGAAGGCCGAGGCCGGGGTAGCGGTCTTCCTTGATCAGGATGCGGGCCGCCTCGATGGCGGTCCGGCCCTGGCCGTGCATCACGTACGCCTGGTCCGAGAGGTCGTCGAGGTAGGCGACGTAGGTCCGCAGGTCGTCGGGGGTCATCAGCGGTCCGTGGCCGGGGACGATCCATTCGGGGTCGAGGTCCAGGATCCGCAGGCAGGCGGCGGAGACACGATCCAGGGGGCCGGCCCAGTGGGAGGGATGGTCTCCCGCGAAGACGATGTCGCCGGCGAAGACCACGCGCTGCTCGGGCAGATGGACGATGAGGTCGCCGACGGTGTGGGCCGGGCCGACCTCGTGCAGCTCCGCGGGGATGTCGCCGACTGCGATGTCGTGGCGTCCGGTGAACGTCGCGGTCGGCGGGAGAACCTGTATACCCGCGAAGTCGAACTTGCCGAAGTGCTCCCGGAAATACCAGCCGAGGGGCTGACCGGGGTCCGTGTCGTGGGTGAGAGCCTGCAGCTGCTGCGGCTTCGGCTCCAGGCACTGGTGCTCAAGGGCGGCGTGCGTGGCGAAGACCTCGGCGCCGGGAAGCTGCTGAAGACCCCAGGTGTGGTCACCGTTGGCGTGGGTGACAGCGACCCGGTCCAGCGGGACACCGGGGCCCGCCGCCGTACGGGCCGCGGTGAGGAAGACGTCGGTCAGGGCGGGCGTGTAGGGCGTGTCGATGACGAGGGCCTGGCCCCCGGATACGACGAAGCCGCAGTTGGCCAGGCCCCAGGTCGCGTCGTGGCCGGGCTGCCAGGCGAAGACGCCGGGCGCGATCTGCTTCAGGTCAGTGGTAGCCATGGGCATGCATTGTGCGGGCCGCGGCCGCCCGGACGAAATCTCTCCGCCGAGGCGACCGCGGGCGCGGTGTCAGTGGTGGGGCACGAACGGCAGGAGGAAGAACCGGGCGCCCGGGCTGCCGAACGGCTGGGCGGCGCACATGGTGACGGTGCCCAGCTGGGACGGCGCGTGCCGCTCGCAGCACCGGGTCCGGTGGTCCTCCGTGCCGCGCGGGGTCACGTAGCCGGCGTGCCGCATCGGCCGCGCGTCGCCGTCGGGATGTATGTACGCCAGGCTGTGGTCGCGGTAGATCGGCCCCGCCACCGGGTCGTCGTTGACCTCCTTGTCCAGCATCTGGAGGTCTTCGTTGTCAGGGTGAGCGGCGACCGCCGTGCGCAACTGGGCCGCCACTTGCGGCGCCCAGCGCGTGTCCCAGTCGACCAGGTGGTGCTCGCGCGCGTCCTCGCGCAGGAGCATCCACCGGATCAGGTTGCGTTCGGGCAGCGCCGGGGACTTCCCCTCGGGCTGCGGGAACATGAGTTTGAAGTCGTCGTTGGCGGCCAGCACGTTCCAGGCGACGTCATTGATGTAACAGGGCTGCCCCGAGACGCCGTTGACGGCCACCTGCCACGCCGGATCGACGTTCGTCCCCGCCATCGGGTCCATGGGGAACGGGGGCTCGTAGCCGATCGCGTAGACGTAGAGCGCGGTCCGTTCGCGCTCGTTCATGTTCAGCACCTTGGCGACGTTGTCGAGGAACTCGGCGGTCGGCTGAGGTGTGTTCCCGCGCTCGAACTCGGCGTAGGTCTTCTCCGTGACGAACAGCGCCTGGGCGACCTGGGCTTGGGACAGTCCGCGTGAGCGCCGGCCCCGTCCCGTGCGCTTGGGCCAGCCGAGCTCGACCGGGTCTATCTCTCCGCGCTTCCATTGCAGCAGCTGCTGCAACGCCTCCTTCTGATTCAACTTTGTACCCTTCCCCGTGATGCCATCCCCGTGCAGGCCGCGCGATATACCGGAAGCGCTCGCTCCTGAAATTCGCGGACCGGAAAATTCAGAGCCTGGTGAGCGGGATCTTGGCCGGGAAGAATCGACCACTGGATCGAATCCGCGTTGTGGGAGACGCGAAGGTCCTCCACAACCGCGAGGGGGAGTTCGCGTTGCTGCATCCCGTTGCCACCCCGCCGGACCGCACGGGCGGAGCCGTGGCACGCACCATGGCGGTGCTCAGAGCGCTGATCCGTCTCGGGCCGGGTGAACATCCCCTGGCGTCGGTAGCCGAGTCCGCGGACCTTCCCGCGCCGACCGCTCACCGGTATCTGCAAGCCTTGATGCGAGAGGGCGCCGTCGAACAGCGCGGGCCGCGTGCTCGCTACGCCCTGACTGACGCGCTGCACGGTCCCCCCTCTTCGACACCCGCCCAGCCCCTCCAGGCCGGCCCGCCCTCCCCTGCGGTGAGGGCCGAGATCGTCACACTACAGTCGAGAACAGGCCAGGTCGTATTTGTTTACCGACCACACCTGATCGGCACTCCGATGAGGATCTGCGCGGAACGGGCATACGGACCACACGCCGACGAGGTCCTCACGTCGCCTCAGATCACTTTGCGATCTCTTGAATCAGCGCCTCTGGAGTCCGACGCCGCCGGCCTGGCGATCCTCGCCTGCCTCGGCTCCATCGGCGACAACAAGATCGACACCGCGCCCGTCCGTGAGGAAGGTCACGCCATCGGCCCTTCCCCGCTGCCCGGCCGCACCATGATCGCCGCGCCCATCTGGTACGGCTCGGCCGTCGCCGGATCCGTGGCGCTGCTCGCCAAGGACGGGCCCATGCGGCGGGCCGCCACTCGCGCCCGGTACGTGGCAGCCGTGATGGACACGGCTGCGGCGATGAGCGGACAGCTGACGCGTTCCGGCGCCCGCCGGGCCAGTTGACCGACTACAGACCCCCACAAAGCACCACAGAAAGGCACCACCTCGTGTCCCGTTCAGTCCTGATCACCGGCGGCAGCCGCGGCATAGGCCTTGCCATCGCCCGTCACCTCGCCGAAGCCGGCGACCGCGTCGCCATCACCTACCGCTCGGGCGAGCCCCCCGAGGGACTGCTCGCCGTCCGCTGCGACATCACCGACACCGAGCAGGTCGACGCCGCGTTCAAGGAGGTCGAGGAGCAGCACGGCCCTGTCGAGGTCCTCGTCGCGAACGCCGGCATCACCAAGGACCAACTGCTGATGCGCATGAGCGAGGAGGACTTCGCCTCCGTCGTCGACACCAACCTCACCGGCGCCTTCCGTGTCACCAAGCGCGCCTCGCGCGGAATGCTCCGCGCGAAGAAGGGCCGCGTGGTGTTCATCTCCTCCGCCGTCGCCCTGCGCGGTGAGAGCGGCCAGGCCAACTACGCCGCCTCCAAGGCCGGCCTCGTCGGCTTCGCCCGCTCCATGGCCCGCGAACTCGGCTCCCGCGGCATCACCTTCAACGTGGTGGCCCCCGGCCTCACCGAGACGTCCATGAGTCAGGCGCTCAGCGACGAGCAACTCGAGAACCTCAAGACCCAGATCCCTCTCGGCCGCCTCGCCCGCCCCGAGGAGATCGCCGCGACCGTGGCCTTCCTCGCCTCCGAGCAGGCCGCCTACATCACCGGCGCCGTGGTGCCCGTCGACGGCGGCGCCGGCATGGGCCACTGACCTCTTTGACCGCCCGCAACCCTGGAGTCCGATGAGCGCATGATCTGACAGCGGGCAGTCCCCCGTGGGCTGCCCCGCGGCAGCAGGCCCCCGGTGTGTCCAGCACCTCGGCCCCGCCGCATCTCTGCCACCACCCGGCGAGTGTCCAGCCCGCCTGGTGAAGAACCCGGTCCGCAGACCGGGCAACACCGCCCCTGCCAGGGCGGATCACTTGGTTCCGGAAGAACCCGGCCCCACCGAAGAGGGGCTCACGCATGCCCGAAAGGAGGGCGTGCCCTGCCCATGATGCAGCATGCCCGCGCGCCGGTCCACGCCACCGCCGCCCCACCGCGCCCAACGCGCGGACAACACCGAATATCCCCGAACAACCGATTCAACCCGGTCTGTGAACATGCGGACCAGGAGATCGGCACGACCGCGTCCCGGCGTACCCGGCGCGGCGACTTCCTGCGCGCCGCCACCTGGGCCATCACCCAGCGCCTGCACCCCAAGGCCGGCGACACCACGCTGCGCGTTGCGCGTGACCTCGCTGCGCGCCTGAACGCCGACGGGCACGTCGCCTACTGCCGCGACACCATGTTCAAGCGCCTCGGCATCAGCCGCCGCACCCTGGAGCGGCACATCGCCGTCCTGCGCGAGCTCGGCCTCCTCGTCTGGGCGCTCCACGGAACCCGGGCCAACACCCGCCCCGCCGGAAGCGGCGAGTGGGCCGGCACCGCCACCATCTACGCCGCCGTCGTCCCGCGCGCCTGGGACGACGCCCTCGGCCACCGTGTGAGCGGCCACGGCTACCACGCACGGCACATCGGATTCACCGAACAGGGACGCCAGCTGGCCATCGCCGACGCCCGCCGCCGCACCCGCCCCTCCCACAGCCGTGACACCCCTTCCTGTAAGACCAACCACCCACGTCCTAAAGCTGAGATGGGAGGGAAGAAGAACAACACCAGCGCACCCCGCAGCGCGCGGCCGCGCTCCCGTCGCAGGCACGAGGTTCCAGAGCCCTACCGGGCCAACACGCAGCAGGCCGCGCACGCCGTCTCGGTCGCCGCCTGGATACGCCCCCGGGTGCCCTGGACCCAGGGCGAGGGCCTGCGCCGCCTCGCCTTCGCTTTGCGACCCTGGATCGCCACCGGCCTGTCCGCCGCCGACATCGCCGCCGACCTGTCGGTCTGGCGCGTGCCCCGGCGGCCGGCCTCCCCAGCCAGCGTGATCATGGCCCGCTGGAGCGAGTTCGCCGACCAGGACCAGCCAGCCCCCACGTGTGGACAGCGCGAGGAACCGGCCGACGCCGTCCCGCCCAACACGGCCTTCCTGGAGGCCATGGAGACGGTGCGCACCCGTCTGCACAGCCTCTACCCACCCGCCGAGCCGGAACCCGATCCGCCCGGCTTCGTCATCCGCGACAGGATCCTCGCCTCGCTCGCGGCGGCGGACCGGGCCCGCCACGCGCGCACCGCCGAGCAGTGCCTCACCTTCGCCGAGTGGGAGGCCGTCTACGACGCCCGGGAACGAGGCCCCTGGTGACCCCGCGCCGGCCCAGCCCCCGCACGAACGGAACGCACCAGGCCACGGCACCGACGGCGAACCCGACGGTGAAGCTCTCGGACCGGAACACGGCTCGCCTCTCCCGTTCAGGACGCCGCCGCCGGCGCGGCCTCGGGCTGGGTGTCCTCGGCGGCCGCCCCCTGCGCCTTGCTGCCGGCGCCGCGCCGGCGCGTACGGATGACCGCCCGCGCCGACCGGAACAGGGCACGGACCAGCCGCCACAGGCCGACCGCGCCGCAGCCGACTGCCGCTGCGCTGGTGCCCAGGCGCGCGACGGTCGCCAGCCATCCCGGCAGATGCAGGTAGCCCAGCGTCAGCGACGTGCCGATCAAGCTCAGGCTGAGCACCATGAGGACACTGCTGTGCCCGATCACCCCCCAGGTGCGCTTCAGTTCGGCGTAGGCGTCCGGATGGGCCTCCCGCCACAGGACAGGCCGGTCCAGCTCGTGCTCACTCATCGCGCTCTCCATTCGTCGCATGCTGCGTTCCTTCGTCGGCGCCGCCCAGGACCTCCCGGGCGTGGCGCAGTCCGTGCCCCAGCTCCTCCAGCTCCAGCCGCACCTCGTCCAGCAGTGCCCGGGGCAGCAGCTCTTCCGGCAGCGCCGGCCTGGCCGGCGACGCGGGCGCACGGTCGTCACGGATCGCCGACTCCACCGCTTCCTCCTGCCGCTCGACTGCGGACCGCTCGATGCCCGGGGCCGCGAGCCGGCCGGCCAGCTCGGCGCGCACGGCGTGATGCAGCCGGGCGGCTTCCCGGACAGCATGGGTCCACCGGTCCCGGTCCGCTCCGAAAGGCAGCGGCTGTGCGGCCGGCCTCATCGCCGGGCCGCCTCGGCCGGGCAGGATTCCAGCGCGGTGCGCAGGGCCGCCTTCTCCGCCGGCGTGACCGACAGGCGGTACTTGGTCTTCACACGGACCTGAGCGGTCGCGTACCAGCAGTGGGCCTCGGCCCGCGGGGGCATCCACACCGAGGCGTCCTTGGCACCCTTCGCGGCGTTCGTCGGACCGTCGGCAGCAACCAAATTCGCCGGGTCGTTCGCGTAGTTCAGCCTCTGCGCGGCGGTCAGCTCCCGGGCCCCCGAGCGCCACCCGAGGGCCAAGGGGACCACGTGGTCGATCTGCACGGCCATGGACGTACCGGGGCCGCGCTTGAAGGCGATCGTCCGGCCCGTGTACCCGTCGTGGAGAACGCCGGAGAGGACGGTGCAGCCGTCCTCGGCCCGAACGACGTCCTCCAGGTCGCGCGCCAGGACGTCCTGGCGCGTCGGACAGGAATTCCCCGACATCTCGACCGTGCCCGCATCGCTCCACGCCGGTCCGAAGGCGTCGCGGCTGTAGCCGTCGAGGGAGATCTGCGCCCGGACCGTCAGCTTGTTCAGCTGGGCCAGCACGGGCGCGCCTCCGGCCGCGGCCGGACCACGAGCGGGGGCGGCATCGGCGGTGGAGCCGGGGGCGGTGAGGGGTCCGCAGGCGGAGGCGGCGAGCGCGCCGGCGAGCACGAGGCCGGCGGCCAGGAGGCGAGGGGCCATGTAAGGGAGTCCTGTTCGGGTCGGAGAAGGCACCGTTCACCTGCTACAGGTGTGGCGGGGACCGCCGGTGTGACACTCCGCCCGAACTTTTATGGGCTCCTTCAGCCGAGCGTGCCCTCGAAGGTGACCTTGGAGCCGCCCGCGTCGACTGCCTCGACCGTCACCGGGCCGCCGACGGCCGCCTCCGGAACACGGAAGGAGACGGTCTGCGTAGCGGTGCGGTACGGGGCGATCGCAGCGTCGCGGTACCCGTACACCGGGCGGACGGTGGCGGCCAGGTGCAGGTCCTGGCCGGTCAGGATCCGCAGGGTGGTGCCCAGGCCGCGCATCGGGTCGGCGGATCGGTTGACCACGCTGAGCTCCAGGCTCCCCGTGCGCGAGGCGCCCTCGCCGCTCACCGTCACCTTGCCCACGCGCACCTGGCCGCTCCACTGCCCAAGCGGCGTGACCGACGGCCCGGCCGGCGCGCCCTGCGGCGCCTGGGTGTCCGGCGAGGCGGCGGTGCCCGGAAGGGCGCCTTCGAAGAAGAGCAGCTCCGGCTCGGCCAGGCCCTCCTCGGTCGCTTCCACGGTCACGGTGACCGGCAGGCCCTGGGCCTGATCGGGAAGCACCAGCTTCAGGTCCCGGTCGACGGACCCGTTGGGGCGGACCTGCTGCGGTTCGTCCTTGGAGGAGGACGTGCTGCTGCCGGCGGCTTCGGCAGCCGTGCGCCCGAGAGCTCCATACCGGGCGGTGACGGCGGTCCGCGGCGCGGTCGCGACCTGCGCCCGCTGGTTGGCCACGGTCACCCGCGCCGTGTACGCGCTCGAGCCGGCCGGCACGCCGGGCACGGTTCCGGCCGGCAG
This sequence comes from Streptomyces sp. NBC_01426, assembly GCF_036231985.1. Lineage (GTDB taxonomy): Bacteria > Actinomycetota > Actinomycetes > Streptomycetales > Streptomycetaceae > Streptomyces. The sequence goes on along the minus strand of NZ_CP109502.1, from coordinate 618,823 downwards.
CCGCAAGAAGCCCTGCAGCGTCACCGTCCATGCTCCGTCGCCGACCGGCAGCGCGGTTCCCGGCTTCACGATGCCGTGCGGCAGCACCGTGGAGGACGAAGGCCGGGCCGCTGGGGCGCTGTTCGTCGGCTTGCCGTCGGCCTTGGGATCGCTGTCGGAGCCAGCGCAGCCGGAGATCAGCAGTGCCCCGGCCACGAGCACGGTCGGAAGGGTGTGGCGCAGGCGCACGGACATGGTTCCCCCTGTGTCAGGTACCGGATCTCGGTCGAGGGGGATCATGCCAAAACGCGTCCGGCCGGGGCCGGACGCGTTGGTGAGGGGTGTCTGATTCGGGCCACCCGCAGTTTGTGCGGGCTGCGGGCTACAGCGTGATGGGGATGGGGACCAGGAAGTACTCGGTGTCGCCGACGCGGACACGCAGCGGGTGTCCGGGCGAGAGGTTGAGCAGCCGATGGTGCACGGTCGCCGGGGAGTTGCGCACGGACAGGGCGGGCTCCAGAGCGGCACGGACGGCGGCGCGGGAGGTGTCGGACAGCGGGTTGCGCTCGGCGATCTCCGCGCATTCGTCGAGCTGGGCGTCGGTCAGGTCGGGGCCGAAGCCCTTGCGGAGGGCTTCGACGGCGACGGCCGGGGCCAGAACTGCCCGGTTGTGGTCGCGGCATACGTGGCCGGGCGTGCCGTGGGGCTGGAAGTGACGGGCGGTGCCGATGGAGGTCATGGGGACTCCTGAGTGGTGGGCGGTGTCAGTGCTCGCGGATCGTCGCGGTCTCGGCGAGGGTCAGGACGTGCGCGGGGAGGGTCGGGCGGCCTTCGGTCATCGCCCGGTACATGCGGTGCACTCCGTCGATCAGCAGGCGAGCCGGGCCGCTGTCGAACTCCAGGGTGGCGATGATCACCGGCTGTTCGAGGTCGGTGCGCATGGCGTGCTCGGCGCTGAAGTGGGACTGGTCCGGGCCGAAGATCGGGCACCAGGAGGGGCCGTCGTAGTCCGGCCTGAGCAGGCTCAGGTGGTAGGCCGCCGACCAGTCGGCTACGGAGGTCTGCTCGGTGGGCCGGGGGTGCTCCTCCAGGAGGCGCATGGCCCGGTCGATGTCGAACACCCAGTTTCCGTACTTGAACATCTGGCGGGACGGGATGGTCACGGTTCCTCGCTGACGGGTCGGGGATCGGGGGATGGGAGGGGGCGGCCTGCAGTGGCTGACGGTCATGGGGGCCGGTCGTTCGCCGCCCCGGAGCGAGTCCGGGGCGGCGAGAGCCGTGTCAGCGCGGGCCGAGCGGGATGACCAGGACGCCGACGTGAGGCAGGTCCATCTCGGCCAGCAGCCGGGCGGCCCTGCCACCGGGGCTGGTTGAATCGCTCGGGTCCAGTCGTATGGCGCCCCGGTGGGGGCCGCGCGCGGGGGTGAGGTACACCGTGTTCTCCGGTGCGTTGCGCTCGAAGACGCTGACGGTGGCGTAGTCGAACCCTCCGAGGTTGGGGTACCGCTCGGCGACGGCCGCAGACATGGCGGTGACGAGTTCGGGGCTCGGCGAGGCGACCGAGAGGGGGAGGGGGGTGCGGCGCGGCCGGATGCGCAGAGCAAGGGCGCGGATCAGGACGCTGAGGACGCCGAGGCCGAAGCCGAGGGCGAGAGAGGCTGGCTGGATCAAGGTGGGCTCCCTGGGATTGCGGCTGGTGGCGGAGCGTGAGCTCTAGGCGTCGGCCGTGGTCACGGCGGCGTGGACGAGGCGGGCGAGCCCCCGGCGACGCTGGCGCTTGGTCAGCCCCTGGACGCTTCCGGCGTTCTCGTGTCCGGCGGCGGCGGTCAGGCCGGAAACGAGGGCGTGGACCAGTTCCTTGCCCTCGTCGTCGGGCGTGGTCGTCTGGGTGGTGGCCGCCGTCAGGGCACGGACGACGGGCCGGGTGGCCGCGAAGTACGCCTTGACGAAGCGGGGGTCCCGCTCGGCGGCGACGGCGGTCAGCACGCGCATGACCGGGAGGTGATCGCTCCAGCCGTCGAGTACTGCGTCGACGAGCCGGGCGGCGCCGGGCAGTCCGTCCGAGGACCAGGAACCGTCCTCGAAGGCGTCGAGCGCCGCCTTCGTCTCCGCGACCAGGAACCGGGACGCTTCGAGGACGACGCCCTCGACGTCGGGGAAGTACTGGTAAAACGTCGCGGGCGACGTGCCCACCGCCCGGGCGATGTCCAGCACCTTGATGTCGCGGTAGGACCGGGTGGCGAGGAGTTCGAGCGTCGCCTCCATCAGGCTCTGGCGGGTCCGAAGTCCGCGTTCGGTGGGTACGCGGCGGTCGGGGGTGCGGGTCACGACAGGGGTAGGCACAGTCGTCTCCTGAGCTGGAGGAAGGGAGGGGAGTGGTCCAGGTCTGGGGCGCCGGTGGACGCCGGACCCGACGTGCAATCACATTACACATTGGAACGTTAATACGCAACACAATTGGTGTGGGTGTCTCAGTAGTCCCCGCCCTCGACCTGTGCTCGCGCGGCCTTGGCGGCCGCGTCCCCGGACTCGGCGCGGAAGGTGTCGATCCACCGGGTGAAGTCGGTCTCGTCGCTGTCCAGTTCGACAGCGGCAGCGGCGTGCTCGCCCGGAATGACACCGGCGACCAGCAGCGCGTCGGCTCGGTCGTACCGCAGACCGAAGACCGTGAACACCTCTCCCGTGCCGGGCGGCTCGACCTGCGCAGGGGGGCCGTCCGGGTCCAGGCCGACGCTGGCGAACATCTCCTCCACGGCGCCGGCCAGCTCCGCAGCCTCCGGCCGGTGCCCGGGACCGGTCTCACGCAGGGAGCACCACACGCGGAACAGGGACGCGACGGCCGAGCCGCTCGTGGTGGCGGGGTCGAAGTGCAACATGACGGTCTCTCCGAAGACTTGAGGGGGAGGGCGTGCCGGGTGATCGCCCGGCACGGTGCGACAGGGGGAGTTGTCACACGTCGGGCTGCGGCGCCTTCGGGGCTCGGGCGGACATGCGGTGCGTAAGGGCATGCGCGCCGGCGAACGCCGCCCCTGCGCCAAGGGCCAGGTAGTCCGCTGCCCGTCCGCGCAGGACGAGTGCGTCACCATGGCCGAGCAGCAACACGGTGCAGACGGCGAAGGCTCCGGTCACCAGGGCGGCGTCCAGACCGGCCGCGGCAGCGCCCCATGCCCAGCGGGCGTGAGCCGGGGCGGCTTTGCGCTCGTCCCGCCTGCGCAGGGCGGCGCAGGCCCGGTTCCGGGCGAGCCGGCGCGTTTCGACGACAAGGACAGCGAGGGGCACGACGAACAGCCACATGACGGGCTGCTCCAGCAGGATGCCGCAGCCGGCGAGCAGCGCGACCAGGCCGTAGACGGTGTGCAGCGGCTGGCAGCGGCGGTGCTGGTGCGTACGGGGGCGGAGGTCTTCGGACATGGCTCTCCTCGGTTGAAGATGATCGGGAGTTCGGCTTTGTGAATGGGCCAAGGGGTGCTCTGGCCGGGCAGGCAGGGCCTGCCCGGCCAGAAGATGGACGACTACGCGTCTGCGGTGCGCTGGGACTTCGCCGAGGGGCGGACCCGGGCGCGGCGCAGCCGGTCGGACCACGGCGCGTCGGCGGGCCCCACGGGGTGCTCGGGGATGGTGATCTCGTAGTGCGGGCAGCTACCTTCCTTGGCCGTCTCCAGGGCGGCGTGCCGGTGGGGATTCGGGCACTGCCGGCGCTCGTGCTCGCCCCTCCAGTAGCGGACCGTCAGCGTGTGGCCGGACCCGCTCTCGCGGGGATGGCTGGGCCGCTGCTCCTGGAAACGCTCGCCCGCGTCCGGATCGACCCACCAGTTCTCGACCTGGCCGGAGTCGTGGATGCCCCGCCGCCGTTCGGCCTCGCGCTTGCTGGGCTTGAGCTGGTGGACCTGGTGGGAGAGGACCCGCACCGTGGTCCGCTTGTGCTGGGTCAGCAGCTCCCACAGGGCGCGCACGTGGCGCGTCATCAGCTCCTGGCAGCCTTGGCGCGCCGAGCCGCTGCGGTACCGCTCGGGGTTGTCCGGGTCGCGCAGCCGGGCCTCCGGCTCCAGGGCCTCGCCGGGGCGCGCCATCAGGGTGTCGTACGGCGAGAACGGCAGCTTCAGCAGCGACTCGTCACACGTCAGCGGAGTGACCCATGTCCAGGGGACATCATCGTGCGGGGGCTCCACCGGCTCCAGGTACCGGTCGGGCCGGACAAGGAACCAGCCCTCTTCCGTCCGGGGCGACCACGGGCCCCATACGTAGCCGACGATGCGTCGGCCGTTGGGAAGGTCCAGGGGGGTGTCGAGGAACAGCATCCCGCGCGAGGCGGGGAGGTGGGCAGGATCGAACGGGGTCGTGGCCTTGTCCGCCCGCCGCACCACGCGGCGTAGTGCCATCTGGGCGAGGGAGTCGCCGATCTGGAAGAGGCGGGCGGAGCGCGCTCGGTCGGCTTCCTGTCGCAGCTGCAAGGCAACGGCCGCTTCCGGGCCGTCCGGGTGGCCGTAGGGCGCCAGTCGTTCAGCGTCCCGGCGGTACGCCTTCGCCTTCATCAGGGCGAAGTCGAGGCTTTGGGTGTGGGCATCCACGTACCGGCGGCGCCAGATGCGGATGCGGTGCTCGTCGGGGGTGCCCCAAGCGGCGGAGTCCGAGCCGGTGAGGGCCCCGCCCGGGACCGTGCCCGTCTCGGGGCGAAGCCCCAGTGCCCGGAACCGGCGGACTTCGCCATCGGCGTCGTTCACGACGCCGTCCGTGGTGTCCATGACCGGCCGGTGGTGCTTGTCGTCCGGGTCGAGGGCCCACTCCAGACCTGCGAGCTGTGCCATGGCCGCCCGTACGGTCTCCGGCTCCGTGGACCTGACGAAGTCGGCGAGGAGGCTTTGGACCGTGCTGGCGTACGCGTCGGCCGCCGCGAATCGCAGTACGCGCTTGAGGAACGCCCCGCCCGGGCCGTGCTGAGTACTGGACAGCGCCAGCAGCTCGTCGGCCACCCGCTGGTCGCTCAGCGCCGCGTTCGCCAGGTGGTCGTACATCTGGCGGAAGACGGCCATCTCCTCATCCGCGCCGAGGATGCCGTCGATGGCGTCATGGACCCGCCCGGACTTCGCCGGGGAGGTCTCGCGGCCCTCCGGCGCCCGGAGCAGATGGTCCGCAGCAGCGTGGAGCTCGCGGTAGAGCCGCAGCTGGAGCTCAGTGAGGATGAGGAGATCGGCTCCACCGACAGGGGCCCGCTTGGCTGCCGCAGTGACGCCCGCCAGCAACTCGGAGTCGGATACGTCGGACAGATGGAAATTCATGTCATCCCTACCTGGACACAGGGGACTTGGGGGAAATTCGCGGGTGCTGTGCACCAGGCGATGAGATGACAATACATACTGAAAATGGAATACGCAACGTTGTGGATAAGGAGACGGGCCGCTCCTTCAGGGCCGGTGGCGGGCGCGCAGCCCTGCGCGCCCGCCACTTGGTCCCCTCCGGTCAGGCCAGGTAGTCGGCGACCATCTCGGCGAAGTCCTCCGGCGTGCGAACCTCGACGCCGAGTTCGGCCGCCTTGACCGCCTTCGAACTCGGCTTGCCACCGGCGGACGGCGCCGCGACCAGGATGGACGTCTTGGCGTTGACGCTGCTGCCCGCGCGCCCGCCGGCCTTCTCAATCAGGGAGTTCATCTCGGTCCTCGTGTAGGCCGCCAGCACCCCGGTCATCTTGCCGGTGACCACGACGACCTTGCCCGTCAGCGGCCCTTCACCCACTCCCGCCGAGGGCTCCTTCATGTTGACTCCCGCGCCGATCAGCTTGTCGATGACCGGTGCAAGCGCGGCGACCTGCTCGACGATGACGGGGGCCTTCTCGGGACCGATGCCCTCGACGTCCTGCATCGCGGCTGCGTCGGCCTGACGGATGTCGTTCATTTCGCCAAAGTGCCGGGCGATGCGGCGGGACATGCTGCGCCCGGTGCCGAGGACGCCCAAGGCGCAGAAGACCCGGCTGAGGGGGAGTGCCTTGGCGGCCTCGATCTGCTGGGCGAGCTTGGCGGCCAGCTTGGCGCTTCCGGATGCTGCCGTGAGCTGCTCGGCGGTCAGGGTGAACAGATCGGCGACGTCGGCGACGTCACCGGACGCCACCAAGGCCGCCACGTACGCCGGGCCGAGGCCGTCGATGTCGAGCATGTCGCGTCCAGCGGCGTACTGGATCAGCGCCGGAAGCGCGCACGCGCTGCCCTGCGCGCAACGCCACCTCTCCTGCGCTTTGTTGATCTTTCCGCCGCAGTTAGGGCAGACCTCGGGCAGCGGTACCTCCAGCGCCCCCGCCGGCCGCAGCTGGACCACGGCCCCCTGCACGCGGGGGATGATGTCGCCGGCCTTGTAGACCGTCACGGTGTCTCCGATGTGGAGGTCCCGACGGCGGATGTCAGCGGGGTTGTGCAGCGTGGCCCGGGTGACGGTGGAGCCGTCGATCTCGACCGGGGTGAGGATCGCGGTCGGCGCGAGGACCCCGGTGCGGCCGACCTGCCACACGACGTCTTCCAGCACGGTCTGCCGCTCGACCGCCGCGAGCTTGACCGCGATGGCCCAATGAGGGAAGCGCGAGCCGAACCCGGCCGCCGCCTGCTCCGCCGCGTCGTTCATCTTGATCACCACGCCGTCGATCCCGACGGGCAGCTCCGCACGCATGGCGGCGATCGCATCCACCCGCTCCTGTGCTGCGGCGAGATCCGCGACGACATGGAGCCCGGCCGCGGAGTCCGCGGTGGTCTGGATGCCAACTGCGGCCACGGCCGCGAGGGTTTCCGCATGGGTGGCCCCGGCGGGCAGGTACGCGACCGCGTCCAGCTCGACCGCGCCGTAGGCCCAGAACGTCATCCGGAGACGGTACGGCCGGTCCTTCGCCCTGAGCGTGCCGGCCGTGCCGTTGCGGGGGTTGGCGAAGACCTGCGCGTTGTGCGCGGCACGGACCTCGTTCGCCGTCTCGAACTGCGCCTGGGTAAAGGCGACCTCGCCGCGGACCTCGATGGTGACCGGCTCGGTCAGCTGCTCGGGGAGACCGTCGATCTGGCCGATGACGTGGCTGATGTCCTCGCCGTGACTGCCGTCCCCGCGGGTGATGATCTGCACCAGACGGCCGCTGCGGTACCGGGCCGCCACGGCAGCGCCGTCGATCTTCGGCTCGACGGTGAACCCGCCCTTCGGCGCGCGGGTCAGCCGGCGCTCGACCGACACGCCCCATGCCACCAGGCCCTCGGCGTCAAAAACGTTGTCCAGGCTCAGGAGGCGGGTGGTGTGCGCGACGTCGCCGACGGGCGCGGCCCCGTCGGCGACGAGGCCGGTAGGCGAGTCCGGGGAGACCTCGGCCGGGTGCTCCTGCTCCCAGGCTTGTACGGACCGCCGAAGCTGGTCGTACGAGACGTCGTCCAGGACGCTGTCGCCGTCGCCGTAGTACGTCCGTGAGGCGTCACGCAGAAGCTGGAGCGCGGCCTCGTACTCGGTGCGGCTGGACGCGGCGGACAGCGCCTGAGCGGCGGGAAGAGTCGTCATGAGGGTGATCCTCTCGTAAGGGTCTGACAGTGGTCGGAAGAAAGGGGGCGAGGCCCGGACAGGGGGTCGTCCGGGCCTCGCAGGCCCCGGCCGTCGAGGGGAGTGCACGGCCAGGGCGAGCCGCGCGAAGCGGCTCCTTCGGAACTGGCTTTGTGTTGGCGGCGATGCCCCGCCCTCACGACAACCAATATACACATGGAAATAAGAAGAAGCAACGGAATCGGGGTGGGTTCGCCCAAGCCCCCGACCGGGCCTTCCCGGTTCGGTCAGATCTGGCCGGCTCGTCGGGATGCCCGGTAGCCGGCGGAGCCCCAAGGGCAGGAGACCGCGGGGCATTCCGAGGCCCGGGACCTGCGATTGCCTAGACCGTGTCGCCCTCATCCCGGGTTTCGACGCGGTGCAGCACGTGGGGGGCGATGAGGTCGGCGCCACCGTCTTCCCACCGCACAGCCTGGAAGGCGTAGGGGGTGCCGTCCGCCATGCCGAAGGCGTGCCCAAGTCGTTCGGTTCCCCTGGCGCGCATGACCAGGTGCGTTCCGTCCGCGTAGTAGGTGAGCGCCGGGTCGAACATGGTGGCCGGGCGGGTCACGTCCGACGCCAGGGGGCGCGCCCGGATGACGATGTCCGCGACCTGGTCGGCGTCGATCCCGGGCATGTTCATGCGCCGGTCGGGCTCGACCTTCCAGGACAGGCCGGGGAACAGGCGGTTGACCTGATCCCGGACCCACTGCCATGCCTCGTTCGAGGCTTCCTCGGTGGCCTCGTTCGCCGAGGAGTGCCAGCCCTCGGCGCAGTCGGCGCCCTGTTCACCGAGGAGGGCCATCACCTCGGAGTGAGTGATCTCGTCCGGGAGGGGTGTCCCTGCCTGCAAGCGGCGGACGAGTCGGTGGAAGAGCTGGAAGGCCAAGGACTCGCCGTCCAGGTGGTGGGCGTAGACGATCCGAAGGACCGTTCCGTGTCCTTCGGAATCGGGGACCAGGGTGGCGATGGCGGGCGGCGGCGTCGTGTTGATGGCCATGGGGGTGCTCCGTTTCGTGCGAAGGGCGGAGGGGCGGCGGTAGGCCGCAGGGGGCCGGCCGCCGCCCCTCCGGGGTCAGGAGGGGGGAACGGACTGCCACGGCCAGAACGGCGGGCGGGTCCTGGTGGGGTACAGCACAGGCCGGGCTTGCTGCTCGGCGGTCGCCCGCTCGGCGCGTTCCCGTACCGCTTCCTCCAGGAGCCGGGGGTCGTTCAGCGCGTCGCCGCAGGAGACGGTCACGTGCTGACCGAGCCGCCAGAGCTGGGCGCTCACGGCGCAGCATGCGGCGTTGAGGGGGTCGAGGTCGTTCAGCCACCAGCGGTACTCGGCGGGGTCGGTGCCGAAGAACCGCATCGTGGCGGCGGCGGCCCGGGCCATGGTGCCGGTCCCGGCGGCGGCTTCGAGGAACAGATCGCCGGGCCTGCGGTCGTTGGAGAAGAGGAGGTCGCCCATGTGGTCGGCGGCGACGGCCGGGGTGAAGAACTCGCCGGTCGACTGCCGCTCGCTGTAGCTGCGCATCCGGGTGATGAGCAGGCCGAGGATGTCGTCGGACTCAGCGCGGGCGGTGTCGGAGCAGTACTCCAGCAGCCCTGCGCGGACGAGGACCCGGGCGTAGTCGGACAGGCCGCGGATGTCGGTTTCGGTGGGGTTGGAAAGCCAGTCGTGGAGGGGGCGGGCCGCTTCGGTCAGGTCCGGGTCGTACGTCCAGAAGGAGTTCCAGCCGGCCCGAAGTGCGTCGATGAGCTGCTCGTCGTTGAGAGGGAGCAGGAGCGGGCCGTAGTCGGGGCCGTCCGGCCGCGAGGGGGCGGACAGGGCCAGTCCGGCCAGGGTGCCCACCGCAATGGCCCGGTCGCTGGAGCCGCCGCGGTTGGACGTCCACCAGGCATGCGCGGCGTCGGCTATGGCGTGGGCGTGGTCCCGCCCGCTTTCGGGCGCCATGGCGCGGCGCATTCCGGCGGGCGGGACGCCGTACAGCGTCACGTCGCGTCTCCCGGCCCCTGCGCGATGAGGCGGTCGAGTTCGGCGACGAGCGGCGGCAGGAGGGTCCGCTTGCGTCCCAGGCGGCTGGAGCCGAAGGACTGCAACCTTCCGGGGTGGCCGCTCGGCTGGAAGTCGCTGTCGACAACCCAGGTCCGGTCTCCGGGCATACGGGACAGACGGTAGGCGGCCTTGTTGAGCAGCGTGCTGTGTTCGAAGAGGAGGAGTTCGGCGTACAGGCCGGTGACGTTTCCGGCCTGGCGTTCGCCCAGGACCGGCACGACGCCGGTGTGCTCCACGGTGGTGTCCTCGTCGGTGATGGTGGCGGTGAACGTCCGGGCCGTGCGCAGCGGGGCCAGCGCTCGTTCGGCCGCCTCATGTGCTTCGGGGAACCCGATCGGGTCGGCGGCCAGGCATCGTCCGGCGAGGGCGAGCGGATCGCGGGTAAGGGCCTCGGAGAGCTTGAGGGGAGCGAGTTCGCGCAACAGCGCGTCGCGCCCGAGGGTCACGAGGTACCAGTACTGCTGAGCGCGGGTGGTGGGGATCATCGTGTCCATGGGGGTCCCTTCCGGGGGCGGCGGGCGCTGGCGGGACATTCCGCCCAGCGGGTCAGTTCGGGGAGCGGCGTCGGCTCAGCTGCTCGCCGAATCGGCTTCCTCGGCCTTGAGGTCTTCGAAGTAGTCGCGGGCGCTGGCGACCAAGCCGGGGACGTCGCACCCGAACGACTGGGCCGCGTCCAAGAGCGCCGCGAGCATCCCCGCCTCGCGCTCCGCTCCGGCGGCGACGACGGCGCACACAGCGGTGAGGTGGACGGGGAACGCCTCGCTGCGCAGCTCCTCGGCGGCCTGGTAGAGGTCCCGGGAGCTGACCCGTCCGTCCGTCAGGCAGAAGAGTTGCGCGACCAGATCCCCGATCACGCGGTCGGCGCTCTCCTGGTCGTCGACGACTTGGTCGCCGGGGTGGTTGAAGGCGACCTGGGCCATGGCTTCGGCCGCAAGGACGCCGAGCCGAACGCGCTCGGTCCGCTCGGGCACGGGCAACAGAGTCGTCGGGGCGTGCTGGTTGTACGCCTCCAGCGCCTCGCTGGCCCAGGCCGCGCGGTCCGCGTTGGTGCACTCGCGGACGGGATTCATGTTGATCCCGGCGTTCCGCGCCACGGCGATGCGGGCGGCCTGGCGTGCAGTGATGGGGATGTCCACGGTTGTCCTCTGGGTGAGGGTCGAAGAGTGCGGTCGGTGAGAGCGAATCCGCCGCTCGATCACAGCCACCACATTACACATCGAATAAGCAATACGCAACGTCTTAGGCGGGGCGACGATCATCCGCCCACTTCGGGTACGGAAGAGAGGGCATCCCGAAGACCGTCCTCGACCTCTCGGCCCGGGTCCGCGCGGCGGGCAGCAGATACCGCAGGTTGCCGGGGTGACGAGCGGCGCGGGCGCCGATCGCCGGCAGGATCTCGGCCAGCCAGCGAGCCGGCTCCTCCTCGGGCCGCAGCGGCCGCGCCCCAAGAAGTTCGAGGCGGCGGACGACCCCGCCGCTGCCAGCCTCCCGCCCGGTCACCTTGGCTTTTGACCGTGCGCTGAGTACGGACCCGTCGGGCAGGAAGCACAGGGACCGGGCGGTGCCGCGGCCCGTGAACCGGGCGCCGAGCGCCTGGTAGACGATGCCTAGATGGCCAGGGGAGCCGATCACGACACCCTCGCCGGTGACCCGTCGGCGCGGCATGGGGTCGGCGAAGGAGACTGCTGCGCGCAGCCCGCTCTCCGCCGCGAGCCGCAGGGCTCGGGACACCAGGAACGTCTCCCCGTTGGCCGGGACGGAAGGGCTGACGATCAGTCGGGCCAATTCGGCGCTCTCCGCGTACGGAGCAAGTCCGGGGAAGGGGACGGTCAAAACTCGCTCGTTCATCGGGGAGGCGAGCACCACGGCTCCGACCAGGACGTGCCCGTGCACGGTCTGATCGTCTGGGCCGGCCTCGGCCTCGGTGTCCAGCATCCCGAAGCGTTGGATGGCTGCGGGCCATCCGGAGAGATAGTGCTGTGAGGTGACGTAGCGGCGTGCCGTCTGCTCGTCGATCCGGACGACCTCGTATCGAGCCCTGCGGAAGCCTCCTTCGGAGGCGTGCCGCCAGCTGGGTACGCCGAACGACCACCGCTGGGCATAGCCTCGCGGGTCGCCCGCCACCATCGCCCGCAGCTCACCGGCGCTGGGCATGACCGGCATCCCGTTCACGCCGCCTCCCGGACCGCGGCCAGGTGGCCCAGGAGGTCTTCGCGCCAGCGCAACGCGTAGGGAAGGCAGTTGGCCTCGCTCTTGTGCGTGCCGCAGGTCCGCTCGAACCTGCCGCCCTTCGACCACGCCATGCTGTCGGCGGAAGCCACGTGCCGCCACGAGACGTCGAGTCCGGTCTTCTTGTAGCCGAAGGCGTGCAACCTCAAGCCCATGGCGTGCAAGTCCTCCAGGATCCAGCTCGCCGTGAAGGTGCTGGGCCGCCGGCAGATGCTGCCCACGCCGACGAGGGGCTCCTTGGTCAGATCGACGCCGGCCGCCGCGAACTTTTCGACGCACCGCGCGTAGTGGGGACGAAGCCACCCCTGGACGACGGGGATGATCGGGAGCTCGGGGGCGAGCTCGCGCAACGTCAGGAAGTTCGCGACGGTGAGGTCCTGGTGCTGGTCGATCGTCAGGCCGGTCATGCGCAGCGCGTCGTCCTCGCACATGAGGTCTTGCTGACTGGCCCAGGACAGCCGGCCCACCTCATCCCTGTACCTGCGGATCTGCTGCACGTACTGCTGCGGGGTGGTGCGCCATTCGCCGAACTTGGTGATCTCCGTGAAGCCGCCGCTGTCGAGCGCCCACGAGTGGCCGGCGCGGGGAAGGGTTTTGACGCGGGCGAGCTGGCGGTTCGACACGAACATCGGCACGCGGCTCTCCTTGAGCCAGTGCGGGCGGTGGACGCCGAGCCAGAAGGTCGGCAACGGCGGTGCCGCCTGTGCGGGCTGTGCTGGAACGAGAACGGGCATGACCTCTCCGAACGTGAAGGCATCGGGTGGGGCGGTGCCGCCGCGCGGGACCTCCGCGCGGCGGCGGGCAGGGCTCACCAGCCGACGAGGCCCTTGTCCTGCGCGGCCGCGAGCTCCCGCAGACGCGCGTGGAGCCGGGTTGCGTCGCCAGGACCGCAGCCGTACCGCTCGAACACGGCCCGGGCCGCGACGGCGCGGGAGCCGGCGAAGGCAAGGTCGCCCTGCGCGACACGGAGCCGGGTCAGGGCCCGCGTGGCTGCGACGAGGCGTGCCGCGTCGATGACCGGTGCGAGGCCCGGGCCGTGGGCGGGGGTGTGCATGAGGGCGGTCACCTGCTCGCCGACTTCAGGGCACAGGTTCTTGGCAGACGTCAGCCAAGGGCGCCGGGCGCTGGTGAGGGCCGTGGACCAGCTCTGGCCGCGGTCGGTGCTGACCACGGCGCACTCGAACTGGAGGCTGACCCGGTACGTGAGCGACACGGCGGCCCGGACGTCCATGTGCTCCCCGTGAGCCACACCGCTCTGGGCAAGACCCGGCGTGAAGCGCACCTGCGCGGCCCGGCCGTGGATGGTGGTCTCCAGCTCGTAGTTCGCCTGAACCACGGCTTCGACGTCGAGCTCACCGGGGCCCGAGGATCCCGGGAGGGGGAGGGCTTGGCGGAGCAGGCCGGCGCGGAGCTGCTGGGCGAGAAGTTCCGAGAGGTCCTGGGCTGTACAGGTTCCGGTGGCGTGCGTGATCGAGCGGATCCCAGCGCGTGCCGCAGCGAGTAGCTGCTCCTCGGCGACGAGCGGGTCGAAATCGACTGAGGGCATGACGGAGCGCTCCATGAGACGAGGCGGGGAGAGGCGACGTACGACTGGCGGGTGCGTCGGGTGGCCGGCGGTGGGGGAGCGCGGCCGGGGCGCGGAGCGAAGGCGGCGGGTGGAGGGCCGGGGCGTGAAGGTGCCGGGCGCGCGGTGGTGGAGCTGCGCCAGGGCGCCAGGGGCGGGCGGCTGTCTCAGCGCACACCCGCGGGGCAGGGGCCGCAGCGAAAGCAGTGGGTGCCCGCCCGCCTGCGGCCGGTGACGGCGGAGTCAGGTGGAGTCGCGAGAGCCGGTCAGCGCTCGGCTGCGGGCAGCGGCGCCCGGTCGAGTTTGAAGAAGCACCGGCCGAGCTCCTGCGCGGACCACGTGAACGGGTGCCAGTCCTTCTCTCGGACGGTGACGGTGACGCCGGTCGGTGATTCCTCGACCGCTTCGACCCGCACGATCGGGAAGTGGCCGCTGGCGACGCCGTCGCGCATGAGGCGGTCCCCAGGCCCGACCGGAGCCTGGACCTCGCCGCCGGTGTACCGCGTGTAGGGCACCAGGACCTGGGGGATCCCTTCCGGCACGGCCAGCGCACGATCGGTCAGCATGTCGGCCAAGTGCTCTCTGATCAGCGCGTAGAGACGCTGGGACGGCGGGTCCTCCACCGTGAGTGCCACGAACGCCAGGCGCAGTGCCTCGTCGTCCAGGCCGGGCGGATATCCGCGGTTGTCGGCGCGGGCGAGGACGTCCTTGGCGTACCGGTGGGCCAGACGACCGCGGTGGAGGGACCCGGCGGCGGGCGGGCTCGCGGCGACGCACGCCGGACAGGAGAGCGGGGCGTCGGTGACGCGCGCCGGGTCCAAGTGCTCGTAGTGGTGGACGACCGAGTACCGGCCCGCGTCGCAGACCACGTCAATCAGAAAGCCGGTGTGGCTGTTGAGCAGACCCTCGTGAACGGCGCCGTCGTGGCCGATGAGGTTCTTGTGGTCCATGTCTTCTCCGCCGCCCCCGGGGGCGGCGTCCTCGCTTTCGGTGCGTCGGGTGGGTGGCTGGCGGCACGGGCGCGGTGCTCGCGGCCCCGCGCCTCACGTGCCGTCCGGCCTACTTGCTGAGGTAGAACTTCACCCCCCGGCACACGACCAGGATCGGCCCGGTCGCGTTGATGATCAGCTGGTACGCCTCCTGCTCGGAGACCGATCCCGCCTCCGTCACGGTCTCGTCGAACCGGGTCTGACCCTGGAGGTAGCGAATCAGCTCATATTTGGCCACCGGCCCGTCGAGCGGAATCGTCGCCCCCATCGGCGAGTGGGAGTCGCTCAGGCCCCGCCCGATCCATCCGGCCGAGAGCTGGAGCGGGGCCGGGAACGGGACGCGGTGCGCAAGGTGCCGGGCGACGGCTTCGTGGGCGCGCTGGTCCCACATTCCGTTCCAGACATCGCTCGCGTTCCTGGCCTCTTCGTCGTACGCCGCCAGGGCCCGGCGCATGTTCAGGTACTCGTTGTCCTCACGGAAGATCCGGGACCTGGACCAGTTGCCGGTCGTGTCGAAGCCGTCATCCATCGACTGCCCGTCGTGCTGGCGGCCGACCATCCAGTGCCCCGTGGACTCGTCTACGCCGAGCCACACACCCTCGAAGGAGCCGCGCCACTCGCGCCGTGCCTGGTCGACCACGGTCCAACCCTGGTGCTGCTCACCGGTCTTGATGCGCATGAGTGTCTCCTGATCTCGTCGGTAGGGAAGGGCTGGGACGCTCAAGCCGAGGGGGCGAGCACCACCAACTGAGATCAGAATACACAGTGAAATATGAATAAGCAACATTGAGTCGCGTCGTGTGCCCGCGGGCATCACGGTGCCATCGCGGCGTCGGCTCGGATCCCGGCGGCGAAGGCGGAAGCCGTCAGGACCCGGACCGAGCAGCGAGTTACCCCCACGCGCGGCCGGCATCAGGCTGCAGGGCGGGATAGGCGGTGGCCAGGACCTCCTCGGCGAGGAGAGCGGGCCCGCGCGAGTAGGCGAGGGTCTCCTGCCCGTCGCCGGACTGCACAACGGCCAGATCCGCATGGCGGCCGGCGACCCTGTGCACGGCCCGGCGGAGGTCTTCGTTGCCGGTGAGCAAAAGCCTGCCCGGCCCGAGGGGATCGGAGGCGAGACGGGCGAGGCTGATGGAGCCGGGCGCGGGACCTGCGGTGCGGGCGGCGAAGTCCAGGCTCGCGTACGCCTGGACGACGTCGGGGCAGCGGCGGCCGGCGGTGCGGCGGACGGCCACGCCGTGGCTTCGGCCGGCAGCTCCACCAGCGGGAGGTTCGGGGTCGAGCAGGTGCAGGGTGCGGAAGGGGTTGGCGAGTTCGTCCTCGACACCCGTTGCGTCGCGGTCCCGGAGCGCGTACATGCTGACCAGGCAGGCAATGTCCGCGGCGACTACCGATCGGGCCGGGCTCTTGTGGCCGGCGGCTTCGGCGGCCGCCACAAGGCGTCCCTGCAGTTCTGCGCGGCTGTACCGGCTGATCGGGGAGTACCCGAAGAGGTAGCGCCAGCTGGGCACATGGCACCGTTCGGCGCTCACCAGCCACCAATGAAGCACCCACAGGCTGGTGTCGAGCTCAAGGAAGGGGTCTGCTCCGGCTTCCTCGTCCAAGAGCCAGTGGGCCCGGTCGGTGGGCACCAAGTCCCGGCCGTGCCGGGCGGCCAGTCCGAAGGCCTGGGACCAGAAGGACATGGCCGGGACCATGCTCTTGCCGACTCCGAGCACGACGGTCGCGTCGGGGCGGCGCAGGGCGGCGTGATCCTGGAGCAGGGCGAGGTAGACCTTGCGGAGCCACCCGTCGCGGGGTGGGTAGCCGCGGTGCCGGCCGAAGGCGGGCAGGCAGCCGGTCATGGGGGTGTGGTTCGGCACGGTGATCCCTTGGTGAGACTCAGTCGAGTGAGAGGGGGCTGCGGTCGGAGAGGGTGAGCCGGGCGACGAGACGCGCGAGGGGCTGCGCCCAGTCGGCCGGTGGGCCGGTGGGCCGGGGACGAGGAAGTCCTCGCTCCAGGTGGTGCCGTCGCCGACGAGCGGTCGGCTGGTCACCTGGACGTGCCGCAGGCGGGCTTGGGCGGGGGCGAGTTCGAGCTCGTAGGCCCGGGTTTCGGTGTCGATGTACCAGGTCAGACAGCCCTCGGCGTCAGGGCATCCACAGGCCAGCATGTACACGCGGGTCCGGCTGGGGATGGGCAGGACGGCGCGCAGCGCCTGAGTCACGGCCTGGCCCTCCGTGTGGTCGTGAACGTGCGCCACGTTTCCTCCTTTCGGCCCGGCCCACGGAAGTGGGCCGGGCCATGCGGCTACCTGCTGGCCGTGAGGGCGTCCAGCAGCTGCTTGGTGGTGCGGGTGGCGATCGCGAAGCGGACCATCTTCATGACGTCATCGCGGTGGCGGGCCACGTCGCGCGCCTGGGCGAGGGTGTCCTCGGCCAGGTCGGGCTGGGCGAGGACGTCTCCGCAGCCGACGACCGCCCGGGGGCCCAGTTCCCATACGAGGGCATTGACGGCGGCTCCGGCGGCGGCGAGGGGGTCGAGTTCGAGCATGACCCAGCCGCGGTCGGCTGGGTCCTCGCCGTCGCGGCGCAGTTCCTGCGCGGCGGAGCGGAAGAGCCCTCCGGTCCCGGCGGTCGGCTCGAGAGCCCACTCGCCGCGTTGGTGGGGCCGCTTTTCTGAACTGCCGTCGTTGGCCAGCATCGCGGTGATCAGGGCGCTGACATCGGGCGGGGTGTGGTACTCGCCGAGGCTGCGCCGGGAGTGGTGGTGGCGCAGGCTTGTGATGACCCAGGAGAGCAGGTCGATCCGGGACCTACCGGCGGGGTCGGTGTCTCCGGTGTGCTGGAGGACCCCGTGGCGCACTGCGGCGCGGGTCACGGCCCGCACGCCCGCGAGGTGCGTGTCGTGGAGGTCCTCTCTTGTCCAGTCGAACAGGGGGCGGGCGGTGGTCCACAGGTCGGGGCGAAGGCGCCAGTAGTAGTTGGCGCTCTCGGCCAGGCCACGGACCAGGACGCGCGGGGGTTGTGCGGCGATGTACGCGGCGATCGTGTCGGCGGCCTCGGCGCCCGGGGACTTCTGGGGCCACAGTGCGAGGGCGGCGACGACCCCTGCGGGGATGTCCAGCCGGCTGCCGCCGGCGGCGTACCAGGCGTCGGCGACCGCCTCGCCGAGGACGGAACCGGGGCTTCGGCTGACGGTGATCGGGGGGCAGTCGGTCGTGCCGGCATGCCGGGCACAGCTTGGATCGGTGCAGTTCTGGGCCTTGTGGGTGTGTGCCTGGTCAACGGCCTCGATCACGAGGGCGGCGGTGGTGTCAGTGGACATGAGGGTTCCAGGACGTAGGTGGGTCTGCTGGTCGGGAACAGGAGGGCAGGGCCAGGGCCGCGGGCGAGAACGCACCGTCCGCGGCCCCCCGGGCCTGCACGTTGTGGTGACGGGTGGTGCCGTACGAGCGGCCACCCCCGGCACATTCAGAGGACTCCGCGGCGGGACAGGTCCGGCTCGCACAGGGAGCACGTCCCGCACGGCGCGTGGTCGGTGCATCCCGGCTCCGGGAGGGCATGGGCCGCGGCGTCCTCGCGATGGATGAACTTGGGCCACTCGCGTTCGTACAGGAACTCGCCGGCCCACTCTCGGGACTGGAATCCGGGGATGCGCGAGGCGTCGTTGGTCGCATCGGGCTGGGCGACCCACGTGGTCGTGCCGTCCGAGAGGGTGTGTTCCCACACGTACCCGTGCACGGTGGGGCTGGCCTTGTTCACCACGAGGAACCCGCGGGTGTAGTTGTTGTGGGCGGGCTGGAAGTCGATGTGCTGGGCGAGGCCGGGCAGCATGATCACGCCTCCGAAGGGTGAGTGCGGGTGGTGTTGGGGGTGCGGAGTCTGAGGGAGCCCAGCCCTCTCGGTGGCCTGCACGCGCCCCGACTTGGGGCGCGAGGCTCATTCCTGTGGGAACCGAGGGCGGTCCGGTGCTTGCTCGTGTGCCGGGCGGCGTACTGCACGCACGGAGGCGTGGACCTACGCAACTCAGGGGCGAGGCATGCGGCTTGCGCGGGGCCGGATGCCGGACTTAGAGCCTCGCTACCGTCACCGAGTCGCGTCGGCGGAGTTCTTGACCACTCGGCCGCGCGGGGTGAGGGTCCACACCTCGTCGGGTGCTTCGCCCCGTTTCGGTGCGACCTGGGTGGCGGAGCGCCTCCACACGAGCAGATACGCACTGGGGTCTGCGTCGGGGAAGTCTTCGGCCGGACTGTCGGCGAGGGACGTGCCGTATTTGACGCCGTCGTAATAGGTCGGGCCGTGGTGGTGGGCCACGCGGCGCTTAAGTGCCCGCTCGGGAACTTCCTGGTTCGGGGCGAACTCCATCGCGGTCAGATCGGCCGGCTTCTTCCGGCGCGACGGTATGAACGTGAAGTACACAGTCATCGGCGTGAGTTCCCCGGGTCGTTGAGAGCGGGCTGAGGTGATGTTGGGCTGTGCCCCACCGCGCCGCCGTGGGTGGCGGCAACG